>JBDSAM010000489.1:0-4992 GCA_039922135.1 Blastocatellia bacterium | reverse complement strand
GCACGGGGTCTGCTCCTTCGGCCTTTTCAGCTTTACTCTGACGAATCAGTTTGATTGCGTAAAGTAGTCGAGCGCCGACATCGCCACCGCGCCAATCACTGCGCCCCAGATTCCACCGACTGCGGCGCCTGCGCCCGCCCCGGCAACATCGGACGACACGCAAGTCGGGCATTTGTGCTTGGCCGCCGCCGGACCTTCCACGTGGTACCAGGCACTGTGACGAGCCACCGTTGTTGTCAGCAAAATTTGTGTCTTGACTGTTTCAGAAACCGTTCTGGAGCCAAGCACTGTGTTTTCAAGCTCCACGACCCGGTGTTGATACTCATTGTAAGCCAGCCTGCCGCTGCCCAGTGCCATCGTCAGACCAGTCAGTTGGAAATTGAATTCGCTGAAGTCCGTATTATCGCGATCAGTAAATCTCACTTTGTCCCACTCATATGACACTTGATGGCGAGCGTTCGGTGCGCTCTTATCAACGATGAACAGGCTGCGGCGCTGATCAATCGCCTCCGAAACATCCTGCGGCGCATACGGTTTGAACAGGGCCATATTGATTCTCCAGATAATATCTCCATCCGGCCAGCAAGGAATCGTGGGGCCGGGGCTGCCACCAGGAAACGGGCCAATAATTCGCGCTGCACTGGCGGGACTGCTTGCCGCTTTGCCGATGTAATCCAGGGCTGCGTTGTGGTACTGGCCAACCCATTCGTAAGGATTGCGATCATTCGCAATCGGCAGGTTGTGATATTGCCCCACGTACGGAGCCAGTTCCTGGATGTTTGGCGGCGCGATGATGGTCGGCGTGGACGGCGCGGCCAGCCTGCCTTGCGCCGAAGCGCCAACGAATGCGGTCAGGATAATGATCAAGGTAGCAACGAGCGTAAGGGTCATCTTTGAGCTTTTCATGGTTTCTCCTATTGTATTGAAAATTTAGTTTCTGACGGTTTTCGCTTCAGGCGGCTTCTCTTCAACCGCCTTCACACACATAAGCGGCAACCATGGAAAACTCGTATCAACCAATCGAAAAAAATTTTCAGCCCTGATGTTGATGAACCATCGATTTCAAGAAAATGTTTTGTCCACGAAGAACCACGAAGAAATCCGACAAGGCCAATCATCCGGATTCTCCTTGCGGCAAAAATAAAGGCTGCCCGAATTAACGAGCAGCCTTGGTTGGTGATGATGGATGTTCAGGTCAAGAGCGGCGTCTTTGCTTTTCGCGGGCCACTTCAATGTCTTCGGGCACCGCGGGCGACGAAAACAATCCGCCTTTGACCTGCGGCGCGATTACAACCTTGCCGAGCAGGATGCGCTGCACGCGCTTTGGCAGTATGTATTGTGCCGCGCGGACTATCTTATCCACAGTCGAAATGAGATCGCCCCGGCCATCCCAATGTTCGCGCAACACGTTGTCGTCTGTCCGCGCCAACAACCGCAGCAGCACCAGCGAAACCAAATAGAGATCGTCAATTTCGCCGATGAACGGAATAAAATCCGGAATCAAATCAATCGGTGAAATGACGTAAATGATCGCGCCGACCAGCAGCGCTTTTTCAGTCGTCGGCACGCGCGAATCCCGAAATAGCCTGCCCAAAAGTTTAAGGAAATTCGGGATTAGCATAATCACTCCCGTCAAAAATCCTCGCGCTTGCTTTTTCTCAATTGGTTTCTCAATTGGCATCAGTTTCTGTTCTGTCATTCATCCTCCTCCTGTGTTCTGCGTTTAGTTGCTGGCATTTGCCGGAGCGCGGCATCAGATGGTTAAATGCCTCGCGTCGTTGCACCCTTGGTCCAAGTTGTTTTTTTTGAAGCGGCGCAATTTAAGCACTCATCTTTACCTGATTCCATCAGGTGATTCAATCAGGCCTTTTATCTTCTTTGTGACTTTATGCAGCAGGAACGCACTTCGACGGACGCCTTTCCCGAATCGCTGGAACTGACAGACAACGATTCGGTCTTGCAGATTGTCTGGGACGACGGCCACACCAGCCGCCACCACTTGTCGGTCTTGCGCGCCGAATGTCCGTGCGCGCACTGTAAAGGCCATCATCCGTCACAAAGCATGAATCTGAGAGCAGAACAGTTCCCGGACATTCGCGTCAACGATCTGGCGACGGTGGGACGCTACGCATATAACATCGTCTGGAGCGATGGCCACAACACCGGCATCTACACGCTAACGACACTGCGCGAAATGGAGAACTCTGCCTGAGCCTTTTTTAGGAGCCAGCTATGACACAATTTCTTCGCTATTGTTTGATCACATCCCTGTTTGTTTGTTTAGCGCTTTGGCCGGCGCAATCGCCGCAAGCCAGAGAAGCCAAGCCACCAACGCCAGAAGACCGCTTCGCCAAACTCGGCACGACGCGCGTGCATTACCAGAACTACGGCAAGGGCAAAGAAGCCATCGTCTTCGTTCACGGCTGGACGTGCAATCTGACATTCTGGAAAGCAAATATCCCAGCGTTTGTTGGTCAGGCTCGTGTAATTGCGATTGACCTGCCCGGTCACGGCCAGAGCGACAAGCCGCAGATATCCTATTCGATGGACACATTCGCGCAAGCAATCAACGCGGTATTGGAAGACGCGAAGGTTGAGCGCGTGACGCTGGTCGGTCACAGTATGGGCACGCCCGTCATTCGCCAGTTCTATCGTAAATATCCCGCCAAGACGCGCGCCTTGGTGATCGTGGATGGTTCGCTAAAACCATTCGGCAACCCGGAGCAGATGAAGAAGTTTCTGGAGCCGTTTCGCGGGCCGAACTATAAACAGGCCGCCGAAGGGATGATTAACTCCATGGTTGCGCCAGTGAAAGACAAAACCAATCAGGCTGAGATCAAAACGGCGATGCTGAACACGCCGCAGCACGTGATGGTCGGGGCTATGGACGGCATGCTAGACGATTCCATCTGGAAGACCGAGGACAAGATCAATGTGCCCACATTGGCCGTGATGGCCAAACAGCCGACTTGGACACCGGAGTACGAAAAGTTCGTCCGCGACTTGGTGCCCGGCATTGAGTACCAGGTGTGGGACGGCGTCAGCCACTTCCTGATGATGGACGAACCGCAGAAGTTCAATGATACGGTTCTGGCGTTTTTGAAGAAGAACCGGCTTATCAAAAATTGAGATAACAACAAGAGGGTGCCAGGAACCGAAGTAAATGATGAAGAGAGCCATTCGCATCACAGCCATCATTATTGCGCTGATCGCGCTGGCGTTCGCCGTCTGCTGGTATGCGCGGCCCGAAGACGTCAACTTTGAGGAAGCGCGGGCGGGGTTGCCCAATTCTGCCTACAGCCGGTTTGTGATTTTGGACGGCGTGCGAGTACATTACCAGGATAAGGGCAACGGCACTCCACTCGTGCTGGTTCACGGCTACACTGCATCAACCTATGCCTGGAAAGAGGTCTTCGAGCCATTGGCGCAGCAATACCACGTTGTCGCTATTGATCTGAAAGGCTTCGGTTTTTCCGGCAAGCCCGATGGTGATTACACGCGCCGTGCGCAAAGCGAATTAGTTACCAAGCTGATGGATCACCTGAGTATTGACCGCGCGATTGTTTGTGGTAATTCGATGGGTGGAGAAGTTTCGCTCAACGTGGCGCGCTATCACCCGGAACGCGTCCGCGCGCTGATTCTGGTGGACAGCGGGGGCGTAACAGTTAACAACTCAGGTTCCGTCTCGCCAGGATTTGCCCAATGGCCGTTTGTTGGGCCGGCGGTGACGGCGCTGGCGCTCACTTCAGATTCGCTGGTGCGGGCTGGATTGAAGAAGAGTTATTTCGACGACGCCAAAGTCACAGATGAAATGGTCGCGGCTTACTATCGCCCGTTGAAAACGCGCGATGGCCAGCGCGCGGCCTTTCTTGCCCGCAAGCAAGCTTCGCAGCAATCCATTGAGCCGGAGATCGGCAAGATCAGTCAACCCACGCTGATTCTGTGGGGCGCGGAAGACGAACTGATTCCAGTTGAAGCAGGACGCAAGTTAAATTCGCTGATCGCCGGTTCGCGGCTGGTTGTGCTGGATCATTGCGGCCACATTCCCCAATCCGAAAGCCCGGATCGTTTTCTGCGCGAAGTGGACAGCTTCATCACAACGCTCCCTCTCCCGGTCATTCAAGCTACCGGGCAAGCGGCAGGCAATCCATGAAGCCTACTGTGAAAACTGTCATCCTGTGTGGCGGGCGCGGCACCCGGTTGGGCGAACACGGTGCAAACGTGCCGAAGGCGCTGATCGAAATCGGCGGTCAGCCCGTACTGTGGCATTTGCTGAGGCTTTATGCGCATCAGGGGTTGAACGATTTCGTCATCTGCCTGGGGTATCTGGGCGATGACATCAAACGCTATTTTACCGAGCATTACCTTTTGGATCGCCAACCGTTGTATGCAGGCCTTGCGCCTGAGCCGGGCCTAGCCGGCGATTTCAGGCTGCATTGGCAACATACCGGTGGCATCGAACTTAACATCACCTTCGCGGAAACAGGGATTGATACCAATACCGGCGGGCGCATCAAGCGCATCGAAAAATACCTCAGTGGCGGCGAAACCTTCTGCGTGACGTACGGTGATGGACTTGCCAACGTTGACTTGAAAGCCTTGCTGGAATTTCACCGCGCGCACGGACGCATCGCCACACTGACAGCAGTTCACCCGCGCTCAAACTTCGGCATCATCAAACTCGACGGCGAATCGGCGGTGACTGAATTTGAAGAGAAGCCCGTGATGAAAGAATGGATCAACGGCGGCTTCTTTGTTTTCAACCGGCGGTTGTTGGAATATCTGGACGATGACAGCGTGCTGGAGCGCGAGCCACTGGAACAACTGGCGCGTGAACGGCAATTGATTGCGCATCAACACTCCCGCTTCTGGAAATGCATGGACACCTACAAGGACAACGTCGAGTTCAATCAACTGTGGGACGCGGGTCAGGCCGAGTGGAAGATTTGGGATTGAGTTTGTTACGGAACCGGGAGCGGTAGCGACCGGGTG
>JBDSAM010000488.1:0-3501 GCA_039922135.1 Blastocatellia bacterium | reverse complement strand
GCCCCGCGCGGCGCGAACTGGAAGTTCGGCGGAAGGACGCCAATCACCGTGTAGTTGTTATCGCTCAGCACGATTGACTGGCCGATGACCTTCGCGTCGCCATTAAAATGCCGTTGCCAGAAGCTGTGACTGAGCAGCACGACGCGTCCCGCGCCCTGTTTATCTTCGTCGTCTTGAAATGCGCGCCCCAGTTGCGGCGCGACGCCGAGTACCGCAAAGAAGTTGGCCGAAACGATACCGGCGTCAATGCGTTCCGAACCATCCGGCGTATTGAGCATCAACCCGCCGCCGCCGCGATATAACGCCATTCCATCAAAGACCTGATTCTGCCGCCAGTCCTGAAAGTCCGGGTAAGAAGCTTCGCGTTGGCCGTAATTTTTCTGCGGCGTGGTCTCAAACAAATGCACCAGCCGATCCGGCTGCGCGTAAGGAAGAGGACGCAGCAGCGCCGCGTTGACGACGGTGAAGATTGCCGTGTTCGCGCCAATGCCCAGCGCCAGTGTGAGCACAGCAATCAAGGTGAAGCCGGGCTTTTTCATTAACATTCGCGCGCAGTAGCGCAGGTCTTGCCACAATGTTTGCATCGCTTCTCCTTCAGAAAATGTGCCGTAGGTCGAATTTGAATTATTCGCAACGGAGCGCAGTCATCGGGTCTACTTTTGTTGCTCGCCGTGCCGGGACGTAGCAAGCCAATAGAGCGACCGCCATCAGCAACAAAGAAATCCCGGCGAATGTCAGCGGGTCGGTCGCACTCACGCCAAACAACAGTCCTTCCATCAGCCGTGTCAAAGCAAAGGCGCCTGCCACGCCAATCAGCACACCCGCAATCGCCAGAACCATCCCCTGATGAATGACCAGCTTCAGCACGTCGCTGGTTTGCGCGCCCAACGCCACGCGGATGCCAATTTCCTGCGTCCGCTGCGCCACGGCATAAGACATCACACCGTAAATGCCGATGGCGGACATCAGCAACGCAATGACTGCAAACCCGGCTAGCAGCAACAACGTGAAGCGCCGTTGTGCGACCGAACCGGAAATCAACTGCCGCATGGTGGCGATCTGATAAACCGGAACGGCAGCGTCAGCCGCGCGGATTTCGTTTCGGACAGCGGTGGTCAAGCTTGCTGGATCAACCGATGTACGAACGACCAGTTGCTGGAACGAATCGTCAAACTGCGTGTGCGGCGTGTAGACCTGTATGTCTGGCGGGTCATCTAATCCTTGATGGTCTACGTCGCCAACGACGCCAACGATGGTTCGTAGCGGGCCGGTTGTGTCGCCCAGTTGGACGCGCTTGCCCACGGGGTCTTCACCAAGACTGGGTGGCCAGTAGCGTTTTGCCAACGTCGTGTTGATTAAAACGACCATCGGCGCGCTGGCGGTATCATTATTGCTGAAGCCTCGTCCGCGCAAAACCGGAATGCCCATCGTCCGCAGGTAATCTGGGCTGATACCGAATCGTTCAGCGCTGGGAGCCTCTGACGGATTTGCCAGGGGCTTTTCTTCGATGTGAAAGCCATACCGGTCGCCGTTTCCGCCAAACGGCAAATTACTGACGATGCCCGTGGCTTCCACGCCTGGCAGCGCCTTCACTCGATCCAGCACGTTTTGATAAAAGGCAATCACCCGTTCGTTCTGTGCATACTTCGCACCCACAGCGGGAACCATCATTGTCAGCAGATTTCGCTGCTCGAATCCCGGCGCGACGTTCAAAATTCGGACGAAGCTTCTGACCAGCAATCCAGCGCCGACCAGCAACACCATCGCCAGCGCGATTTCTGAAATAATCAGCAAACTGCGCAAACGATTCTGCTGCCCGCTCTGCGTCCTATCGCCGCCTTCTTTCAATGCGAGCTGCACGTCCGACCGCGCAGATTGCAGGGCAGGGAAGAGTCCGAACAGAACGCCTGTTATCAGCGATACCAGCAGCGTAAAGCCGAGCACGCGGCCGTCCATTTTCACATCCTGCAATTTCAGCATCGTCGCCGGGCTGAGTTTGACCAGCAGTTCCGTGCCCCACATCGCCAGCAACAATCCGCAGCCCGCTCCAATAAGCGACAGCGATAGGCTTTCGGTCAGCAATTGCCGGATGATCCGCCAGCGGGTCGCGCCCAGCGCCAGCCGAATCGCAATCTCCCTCGACCGCTGCGCCGCGCGCGCCAGCAGCAGGTTCGCCACATTTGCGCAAGCAATTAACAGCACGAAGCCGACGGCAACCAGTAACAGATATAACGCCGGGCGGATCGGACCGACGAATTGATCCTGCAATCGTTTGATGGCTACGCCCGGATAAGCATATGTCTTTAGATTTTCGCGTCGTATTCCTTCGTGAATCGCGGTCATTTCGGCAGCAGCTTGTTCGGGCGAGACGCCTGCTTTCAAACGTCCCATGACTTTCAGATGGTGGCAAGTGCGACAAGCAAACGGTTGCGTCACGTCGTATCCGAGCGGCCCCCACACATCGGCGGGCTTGTAAAAATTGGCGGCCAGATAATCTTCAAAGCCCTGCGGCATCACGCCGGCGATGGTGAAGGTTTGCCCGCTCAGCGTCATCGGTTTGCCAATCACATTCGGATCGGAACTGAAACGCCGCTGCCAAAAGGCGTGGCTGAGCATAATGACAAAACGCGCGGCGGGGCGATCTTCTTCGGCTTTGAAATCGCGTCCCAGCGCGGGGCTGACGCCGAGCATTTGGAAGTAACCGTTAGACACGCGCAAGCCGTTGACCATCTCCGGCTCGCCCTGTCCGGTCACCGTCCCGCCCCACGACCGTATGATCGCCATCTGCTCGAATGACTTGCTCCGGTCGCGCCAATCCACAAACGTGGCATAACCCGTATTGCCATCCGGCCCTTTCTCGCCGTAACCGCTCATCGTTACCAGCCGGTTGGAATCGGGATATGGCAGCGAACGAAGCAGCAGCGCATTGACGACGCTGAAGATTGCTGTGTTCGCGCCGATGCCCAACGCAATCGTAACAACGGCGATCAATGTAAAGCCGGGTCGTTTCAACAACGCCCGCATTCCATAACGCAAGTCTTGAAGGAAGGTCTGCATCTTGTTTGCTCCGGTTGAAAAGAAGAGTTTCATATTCACAACCAAATGTTGTGCCGCGCGGATGTGCAAAATTAACTGCCTTCAGTATTGAGCTTAGCTGGAAATGCGGGCTGAGCATTCAGGGTTGGCTGTTCGTCTGTGGGATTGGTGGTTTCCAAAATCGGGCAGAAGAGGCAAAGCCGGCCAGAAGAAAAAAGATTCTAGCGGCATGGCTGAAGTCAGGACACTTTTGTTTTTCCGAAAAACACACTCTTCGCCGCGTTAGCGGCGGCTGACTTTAGCCCAGTACTTTAGTGCTGGGTGAACGGGCAAAGGAGATTCGCGTCACGTAGTGACGATTGAAAACCGCATGAAAATGACCCCAAATTCAACCGTCGCTACGCGACGGGAACTATTCGGGCACTGCTTCCCGGCGTTGAAACGGCCGGGCTAAAGTCAGCCGCC
>JBDSAM010000487.1:0-11719 GCA_039922135.1 Blastocatellia bacterium | reverse complement strand
AACATGATCTTCCGCCCGAAGGACGGCACACCTTGGGTGGCCAGAGTCGGGATGACGAATCAGCAGTACGCGGACGAATTCACGTTACGCGTCGGACAAGGCTATCGCCCGCTACAGGTCGAAAGTTACATGGCAGGTCAGGCGATTCGCTACGCGGTGATCTTCGTCAAACAGGTGGGGCAAGCGGGGCCGGATTGGGTGACTTATCACGACAAGACCGACGCGCAACAGGCGCAACTCTTCAACACGCTGTTGGGGCAAGGCTTCATCCCGCGCAATATCTCGGTGGTTTCGGTTTCCGGCCAGCGTTCTTACACGACGTTTTATGAAAAGGTCCCGGTCACGGGGCTGGTCACTTTGTGGGCTATGACGGCTGGCCAATACCAGGCGCAATACGATTTGAATGCGGGAGCCGGGCGAAAGCTGGTCTACCTGAACGCTTACCAGCAATCGGGCAGTCCGCGGTTTACGGCCATCTGGCTGTCTCCGGTGGCGGGTGTTTCCGCCGCCAAACACGGACTGAGCGACACGCAATATCAGGATCAATGGAAGCATTGGACGGACCTAGACTATCTTACGCGCTGCGTGACCGGCTACGAACTGAACGATACGGCTGGCTTCGCCGCAGTGTGGAGAAAGTAGCTCGCTGCCCAGCAAACCAATTAAAGCTCATTCGGCGGCCACGGATCGAACCGATCAACTGGCTTCAAGTTGGCGATTCGATCCGTGGCCGAGTTTTTGAAGCTTTAGACTTCAGCCCGGCCACCAGCCTCGCCGTCAGAATCTCGCGCGTTCGATTGCACCTGCCGGAAACGGTTTCTATAATCCCTCAGCTTTTTCCGAACGAAACGTCACTCGAACAATCTTCAAATAATGGATCAACCAGAGAACTCCCCCACAGGTATTTTTGCGCGCGTATTTGGGCGTGAAGATCGCCTGGCTTTGCTGACACTGGCTGCATTGTTTGTAGCGATGCTCGCTGGTTCGTGGCAGCGATGGACGCAGCCACTGCTGGACCATGGGCGCGAGATGAATTTGCCCGCGCGCATTCTGCAAGGCGAGCACCTCTATTCCGACGTGCAGTCTTTGTACGGGCCGCTGGCGCCGCACTTCAACGCGCTGCTCTATCGCGTTTTCGGCGTTCAACTTGGGACGCTGAAAGTGAGCGGCGCAATCTGCGCGATCCTGATCCTGCTGATGATCTACTGGCTGGCGCGGCGGCTGATGACCGCGTGGGAAGCGGCACTGGCAACGGGCTTGGTGCTGGTCATCTGCGCAATCAAATCCACAGCCAATTACATTCAGCCCTATGCTTATGCCGCGCTCTATGGGTTCGTGTTCGCGCTGGCATCATTGGTTTGCACGGTCAGATTTATGCAGGATCGGCGGCAAAAGGTAATGGTTTGGGCGGGTGTATTCGCTGGTTTGTCGTTGGTCTCAAAGCCGGAGCTTGCACTGGCGGCTTGGGCGGCAGTGGGCGCGGCGTTGCTGATGGAAAGCGTTCACCATCGCAAACCGCTTGCGCGCGAAGCGTTGTTTTTCATTGTGCCGGTGATCATCATCGTGGCGGTTGCATACGGCCCGATTCTAAGCCGCGTGTCATTGTCAGTGCTGCTTAATGACAATCACGTGCTTTTCACCAACATGCCGCCGCAGCTTGTTTACTTTAACCGGCACATCAGCGGATTGGCGAAGCTGCCGACATCATTGTGGTTTACGCTGACCGGAGGCGCGGTATTCGGAATTTATGCCGGGGCCACTGCTTTGATCGGCGCGGGGCTTTCTTTCCGGCGGCACCCAGGGTGGGGACAGACGCTCAGGCTCAGCGCGCTAGTCTTACTGATTTGCGTGTTCGGGCGTGAGGCGGCAATCAGGTTTCTGAAAGTGCCTGATGATGTCACGCCCTTCGCTTCGGCGATTTTTGGGTTGCCGTTAGTGATTGGCGCAATTGGCTGGCGGGTGTGGAAAGCGCGAAAGGCCGAGCAGCCCATTTCATTGCAGCAGCGAATCCTGTTCGTGCTGGCTGTATTCAGTCTGTTTTCGATTTTGCGCGCGTTGCTGAACATCACCACCACGGGGCCGTACACGCCGTTCTTCCTGCCGGTGCTGATCGTCGTTTACTTATATTTGCTTTTTCGAGCCGCGCCAGTGTTTCTGTCGCCTTCCCCCGCCATCCGCGCCAAGACCGCGCGGGTGGTGATGTGCTTTATCGCAGTGCTCATTATTGGGCTGGCCATTAACTCCGTCAGGCGATTTCGCAAGATCAACACCTTTACGGTCAGCTCTGCGCGCGGCAGTTTTGTGACCCTGCCAGAGATTGGCGAACCGCTGCAGGCGGCAATTCGCTATGCCGAGACGCACGCCAAGCCAGGCGAATATGTATTGGCATTGCCCGTTGCAACGACGATCAACTTTATGAGCGCACGGCCTTATCCGCTTCGCGAAGAGATCGTCCATCCGGGTTTTCTGACCGATGAAAAAGAGATTGACGCCATCGAACGAATCAAAGCCCGGCGCGTGCCGCTGGTGATGGTGGCCAATCTCGTAACGTCTGAATTTCGCGACCGCATCTTTGGCGCTGATTATAATCAGGAGATGATGCGCTGGATCACTGGGAACTATCATCTGGTCGCGCGCTTCGAATCACCCCGCCGGCAAGGCGCGAATTTCGGCAACGAACCGTTTTTCATACTCGCATACGAACGCAATCCGTAAGGCTGTTGAAAACGCGCCTTCGGAGGCTGAAATGAAGAATTGACTTCGCCAGAAATGCTGTGCTATCAACTCGTCATGTTACGCCGTCCCGTTACGCGCCGGATGTGGGTAATTCTTAAAAGCGGCGCGTAAGAGTTGTTAAAAGTTGAGAAGCCGTCAGTAGCCATATCTCGTTGTCATTCGGTTCAATCATCACTTTGGCGTAGCGGCCACTCAGGTTATTTTCCGTCGCTAGTTCATCCTTTATCTAACTCGTCTTCAAAGACATTTGCGGGAGGCGTGCCGGTGCGAAGCAAAATCATCATTTCAGCCCTTCTCTTTCTCGCGCTTGGCGCGACAGCAGTGGCCGCGCAGCAAGTTGGCCAACAGGGCAGCCAGCAGAATTCAGGCCAGACAAAGCCTTCCCCGCAACCCACGCCGCCAGCCAAACCGCGCGAGCAAGCTGAACCACCAAAAGTGCAGCTTCCCGAAGACAAGCCCTTGGGTGCCGCCGGCCCATCGCGCGACACTCGCAAGCCGTCAATCGAAGACGCCGAGTTCAAAGTGATCGAAGACCGTTGGCGCGTTGGCATCCCTGACGATCCGCGATTCAAAAAAGGCGACATTAAAAATCCGTATCGCCAGAACGCGCTCAAGGGCGATTACCCAATTATCGGCCAGCACACCTTTCTGAACATCACGCTGGCCAGTGAGAGCAACTTCAATGTCAAACGCCTGCCCGTACCGCAGGATGTCAGTTCGCAGCTTCCCGGCAGCTTTGAATTCTTTGGGCGCGGACGGCTGGAATCCTTCGGCCAGAACTTCATCTTCTCCGCCGACCTTTTTCACGGCGACGCTTCGTTCAAGCCTGTGGACTGGCGGTTCAAAGTCACCGGCGTTGCCAACTTGAATCTGCTGCGCGCTCGCGAAAACGGCATCGTCAATATTGATGTGAGAGAAGGGAAGTCTCGCCTGGACGGTTTCAACTCCATCGAAGAAATCTTTTTTGAATACCGGCTCGGCGATACGACCAAGTTACTTCCATTTCTGCGCGGCAGAGGCAGCCAGCGGGGGCGCTCGCCGGAGTTCGACACGACTTCCATTCGCGTCGGCATTCAACCTTTCACCAGCGACTTTCGCGGTTTCATCTTCAGCGATTCAAATCTGGGCGCGCGCCTGTTTGGCAACTTCCGCTCAAACCGCTGGCAGTACAACCTGGCCTACTTCCACATGCTGGAAAAAGAGACCAACAGCGAATTGAACACGATCAATTTTCGGCAGACTGGCTTTCGCAACCAGCAGGTCTTCATCGCCAATATTTTCAGGCAGGATACTTTCGTCAAAGGCTATACCACCCAGTTCAGCCTGCATTACAACGACGACCGCCCAACGCGCCATTACGACGAGAACGGCTTTCTGGTGCGTCCGGCCAAGATCGGCCAGGTCACCGAACACCGCATTCGTTCGGGCTATTTCGGCTGGACGGGTGACGGGCATTTTGGCCGGCTGAACATCACCCACGCGCTTTACGAAGCGATTGGCCGCGATACTTTCAATCAGATTGCCAACCGCGCCACGCGCATCAACGCGCAGATGGCGGCGGCTGAAGTTTCGGTTGACTATGATTACATTCGCTTTCGCACATCGGTCTTCTATTCATCAGGCGATTCCAAGCCGCAGGATGAGACCGCGCGCGGCTTCGACGCGATTCTGGACAACACCAGCTTTGCCGGCGGCAAATTCAGCTTCTGGAATTCGCAAGGCATCAGGCTGACGCAAACGGGCGTGGCATTGGTTGAAGGGCGCAGCCTCATCCCCTCTCTTCGCAGCAGCAAGATCGAAGGCCAATCCAACTTCGTCAATCCGGGCGTCACCATCTACACCGCTGGCATGGATGTTGACACGACGCCGAAGCTACGCACCTTTTTGAACTATAACTACATTCGGTTTAACCGGACTGAGCCGGTGGAGTTGGTCTTGTTCCAACCCCACATTCGCCACGACATCGGCCACGACCTGGGCATCGGGTTTATCTATCGGCCATTATTGAACGAAAACATTACTTTGATTGGCGGCGCATCGGGCTTGCGTCCCGCCACCGGCTTTACCGACATCTTCAGTTCGAACTGCAACGGCACGCCGCAACGCTGCGGCGCTAGAGCGCCGACCGTTTGGTCAACGTTCGTGACGTTGAAGTTCGTTTATTGAGCGTTGGACCCAAAAATGGAAAATCTTCACTCTCAAATTTTCCCAAGGTCAGTCCATCCTTACGCAAACCTTATTGCGCCGGACTGTCCAATAACGTTTTTGTCTTTGCCTCGCTGCTGTAGCGAGCGGCGATGTGCGAGTTACTTCTACCGGCTATACACACGCCAAATTCGGAAGGCCATGCCCTTGAATGTAGAGATTGCCGACGGATGATTACTATGGATAGTGAGCTTTTACATTCAGAGCAAAGGCGTTCCTTAACTTCTTGAAAAGGAGAATTATGAAATTAAGTCTAGTTTTGGCGAAGGTGAATTCGCTTCGGTTGCACCCGGAATGGGTAGACGGCCCGCCACTGGGAGGCCCAGGAGGTCCGATCTTCTCCAAAGCCGTTTATGAATACGCTCTTTCCGGTCTGTTGAGGGATATTAGTCCGCAACTCAAAAATAAAAGTTTTGGGGAGAAGCTGAAGGGAGTGGCCAAAAGAATGGCGGAAGGTTCTGCGAAGGGGCTTGTCGCTGGTTGGGAGCCAGGGGATGACATCTGTCCGCCGTGGCCCTGGCCGTGGCCCGGCCCAAGGCCTTCCTGGGAACTCATCGCGCCTGATCCGGTTCCCTGGCTGGAGAATTTGCGGGGGGCAATGCGCGACGTGGTGCTCGCACAGGCTGTCCGCGAGATTGCGTCACTAACCTTCGACAAAGAATTCAGCGCAGAAATCAAAGGCATCGGAGAAGCGATTGTCAGAGACGCACAGGCAAAAATCTTCGATGATTACTGTGGCACACCGGTGAAGCCGCGAGTTCCAAAACCCAAAAAGGCGGCTAAAGCGAGGAAATAAAAATTCTCGTGGTAAAGGTCGCTTTTTACTAAACAGACGTCCACGAAGGCTACCAAGGACAAAGGTCGCAGCCTGATCCAGAGTAGGCTTCGTGGACTGTTTAATGTGGTTTTTATGAGTCAAACAAGCACGGTTAAGCGCGTCAAAATTCTCTTTCTGTTGTGCCTCGCCATCATACTGGCAGTCGGCTTCCTGGCGGCCAACCGCAGCACGACCGAAGCCGTTTCGTCAGTCGTTGTCGGTCACGAAACCGAGACCCAAGCGCAAGCCCAGACGCCGCGGCAGAAGAAAATAAATCCGAAGAGCGCCGGCTGCATCGTCTGCCACACCGGCTCGGAATCCATGCATGCTGACGGCGATGACGACATCGGCATTGGCTGCGCCGATTGTCACGGCGGCAATCCGATGGAGACGCAGGACAAGCAGAAAGCCCACGTCCAACCGCGCAATCCCGAACTGTGGAAGACGACGGCCAATCCGCAGCAACTGGCCGCCGCCTGGCTGAAAGAAAGCGAGGAGTATGTGCGCTTCGTTAACCCGGGCGATTTTCGCGCGGCTGATCTGGCCTGCGGCAAATGCCACGAACGCGAAGTTGCCTGGAACAAGAAGAGCATGATGACGCACGGTGGCATGCTCTGGGGAGCGGCGCTCTACAACAACGGCGCGTACCCGCTGAAAGACGCACACTTCGGCGAAAGCTACAGCAAAGACGGCAAGCCGCAGATCATCCTGACCAATCCCGCGCCGACCGCCGAAGAGACGTTGAAGCAAGGCATCCTGCCTTACCTGCTGCCGCTGCCGCGCTGGGAGATCACGCAGCCGGGCAACATCCTACGCGTGTTTGAACGCGGCGGAGAATTGAAAGGCCTGCCGTCGGACATCGGCAGCCCGAACGTCTTCGACGTAAACGGCAAGCCCGACGTGAAGTTGAGCGACCGAGGCTTGGGCACACGCCTGAGAACAGATCCGGTGTTTTTGGGTTTGCAGAAGACACGCTTGCTAGATCCGCTGCTTTCGATGATGGGAACGAATGACAATCCCGGGGATTATCGTTCGTCGGGCTGCACGTCCTGCCACGTCGTATACGCCAACGACCGCGATCCGAAACATTCGGCGCAATTCGCCAGGTTTGGTAATCTGGGCCAATCGCAAACCGCCGATCCGACCATTTCCAAAAATGTATCCGGCCATCCCGTCAAACATCAAATGGTGCTGGGCGCGCCATCAGCCAATTGCATGGTCAGCCATATGCATCCGGGCGGAAACATGCTGACGAGCTATTACGGCATGACATGGTGGGACAACGAGACCGACGGTAATCTGATGTATCCGGCCAAACAGCCCAACTTGAGCGAAGAGCAAAAGGATGAGATTCAGAACCGCAATCCCGAAGGCTCGGCTCTGCGAGGCTTGTGGGGCCAGGACAAAAACTTCCTCGCCAACATCTGGCAGGACGTGAACCCTAAGGCCAAGCGCACGCAATTCGGCGATTTTCACAGCCACGGATGGGTCTTTCGCAACGTTTACAAGACCGACAAGAAGGGCAATATGATCTCGGCGCGCGGGTCGAAGATTGCTGCCGACGATCCCGACAAGTTCAAGAAGGGCGTCCATATGGAAGACGTGCATCAGAAGGTCGGCATGCAATGCGCTGATTGCCACGTCGGTTCGGACGTGCACGGCAACGGCAACCTTTACAACGAACCTCGCGCGGCCATTCAAATTGACTGCATTGATTGCCACGGCACGGTTGATAAGCCCCCCACCTTGATCGCTTCCGGCCCGGCGGCGGGCACCGCGCGGTTCAAGGGCAAAATCATCGCCACGACCAAAGACCTGACGAAGATCAAAACGCGCAACGAACGCGGGCGCAGCGTTTCGATGTTCCAGCGCATAACCGCCGAAGCCAAGCGTCCGGTGATCGGCGACGACAGCAAGCCGGAACTGGATAAAGACGGCAAGCCGCGCGAAATCACCTTGCGCATAGGCGACGTGGTGCAGAATTCGCTGGTGACGCCGGGCAAATGGTGGCGCGTGGTGCAGACCGCAGATACCGTCACCACCGGCAAGCGCGATTACAACGACGCTTCGGCCTACGCCAAGACCGTCCAGCGTGACGGCAAGACCTGGGGCGAAGCGACAGACGAATCGAAACTAGCGCACGCCAACAGCAACATGGCTTGTTATGCCTGCCACACTTCGTGGACGACCAGTTGTTTCGGCTGCCACCTGCCGATGACCGCCAACAAACAAAAGCCGATGCTTCACAACGAAGCCGAAGTCAATTTGCGCAATTACACGCAGTACAACTTCCAAACGTTGCGCGACGACATTTACATGCTCGGCAAAGACGGCACTGTCACCGGCCATCGCGTCGCGCCGTCGCGTTCGACCTGCGCCGTGCTGGTCGGTTCGCAAAACCAGAACCGCGAATGGCTGTATTCGCAACAGCAGACCATCTCGTCCGAAGGCTACAGCGGCCATTCCTTCTCGACGTTTGTGCCGCACACGGTCAGCACGGCTGAAACCAAAACCTGCGTTGATTGTCACGTTTCAAAAGCCAATGACAACAACGCGCTGATGGCGCAATTGCTAATGCAGGGGACGAACTTCGTCAACTTCATCGGGCGCTTTGCGTGGGTCGCGGCGGGCAAGGAAGGCATTCACGCCGTGGCCGTGACCGAGCGTGACGAGCCGCAAGCCGTTATCGGGTCAAGCCTGCACAAGCTGGCTTACCCCGAAGAGTATGCGAAGCACGAAAAAGGCGGGCGCGAATTGAAAGAAGCTTACGAGCACAAGGCCAACCCCGAAGCCCTCGGCATTCAGGTGCGCGGCGAATACGCCTACGTTGCCAATGGGCGCGGCGGCCTGCGCGTTTACGACATCGCCAACATTGACAACAAAGGCTTCAGCGAACGCATCACCACTGCGCCGGTCTCGCCCTTGGGCCAGCGGTTTTACGTGGACACGAAATATGCGACTGGTGTCGCTTCGCCTTCGACGCTGGCCGTTGACCCAACGCGCAAACATCGCCCCGAAAATCAGGAGGCCGAATACCGCGACGACAAACAGCCGATCCATTTGATTTATGCCTTCCTCTATGTCAGCGACAAGCAGGAAGGCCTGGTCGTCATTGGCGACAAGAAGAAAGGTGTGTCCACCCTGCTTGATGGAAATCCGTCGAACAACTTCCTCAAACGCGCGCTGGCCTTTAACCCCGGCGGCGCGCTCAACGGCGCATCGTCCATCACGATTGCGGGCGTTTATGCCTACATCACCTGCGACAAGGGGCTGGCAATCGTTAATCTGAACAATCCGCTGGAACCAAAGCTGGTCGCCGAAATCCCAGGCTTCAGAAATCCGCACGGCGTGCAGATTCAGTTTCGTTACGCTTTCGTGACGGATGAAGATGGTCTGAAGGTCGTTGACATCACCTGGCCCGAAAAGCCGCGCTTGGTCGAAGGCGCAACAGTCAAGATCGAAGACGCGCACAATCTTTACCTCGCCCGCACATATGCCTACATTGCGGCGGGCAAGAACGGCCTGGCCATCGTGGACATTGAAAAACCAGAAAAGCCGAAGCTCGATCAAACCTTCAATGCTGAGGGCAAGATCAACGATGCGCACGATGTGAAGCTGGGAATGACGGCGAACTCGCTGTTCGCCTACGTCGCCGACGGCAAGAACGGCTTGCAGGTGGTGCAGTTGATGTCGCCGGAAGACAATCCAAACATCTACGGCTTTTCGCCCAAGCCCACGCCGAAATGGATCGCCCGCTTCCCGATGAAGGGCGAGGCGCTCGCCATTTCAAAAGGCATTGACCGCGACCGCGCGGCTGACGAATCGGGCAATCAGATTTCGGTCTTCAATCGTCGCGGCGCGCGTCCATTTAACCTGGAAGAGATGCAGCGGATGTACCTGCGCGCGGGCCAGCTTTACACGGTCAACGACGACGTGCCACCGCGCCCGAAGAAGGCTGCGCCAGCAAAAGTTGATGCTGAGAGCGAGGCTTCATTGATCGGATGGCTGCTGAAAACAAAATGGAGCCTGATGCTGAGCCTAAGCGCACTTGGTCTGTTCGGGGTGGTTCTGGCGAAAAAGTTCAGCAGGTGACGGTCACGCGGATTATGATTTTCCTTCTCAGCCATACATAATTCGCGTCGTTTTGTTTTTCGATTCAGCTTCATATTTCAGCCTTGGGAGGGAAAATGTAATGCGTGCTGATCTGGCCGACTGGGTCGCGCTCAATATGATTCGCGGCATCGGGCCGCGAACAGCCAATCAACTGCTCGAACGCTTTGGCGCGCCCGCGCAAGTCTTCTCGGCCTCGCGCCTCGCGCTTCAAAAGGAGGGCTTGAAGCCGGAGACCATCGCTGAGCTTCATGATTCGGCCATTCTCGACAAAGCCAACGCTGAAATTGAACGGCTGGAAAAACTCAATGCCTACATCATCACGCTTGAAGACGACGATTATCCCGGCCTGCTGCGCGAGATTCACGATCCTCCCATTGCCTTGTACGCGCGCGGCGATTTGAAACAGGCTTGCGAGCGTCCGGCGCTGGCCGTGGTTGGTTCGCGGCGGTGTTCGACTTATGGCGTGAATGTGGCTGAAAGTTTGTCGCGCGATCTGGCTGCTCGCGGACTGACGATTGTTTCGGGCCTGGCGCGCGGCATTGACGCGGCAGCACATCGAGGCGCGCTCGAATCGGGCGGGCTGACGATGGCCGTCGTCGGGACCGGTTTGGAGACGACCTATCCCAAAGAGCACAAGAAGCTGGAAGAGCAGATCATCGCGCACGGCGCGGTGGTTTCCGAATTCCCGCTTGGGACGCCGCCCCTGCCGCAAAACTTTCCGTATCGCAATCGCATCCTGAGCGGACTGTGCTTCGGCGTGCTGATCATCGAAGCTTCGGAGCATAGCGGCTCGTTGATTACGGCGCGTATGGCTTATGAACAAGGCCGCGAAGTCTTCGCCGTGCCCGGCAATATCACTTCGCAGACCTCGTTCGGTCCGAACTACCTGATTAAAGACGGCGCGAAACTGGTGCAAATCTGGCGCGACGTGGTGGAAGAACTGCCGCGCGAAGTCAAAGAGAAGCTTTACGGTATCGAACGCCCCGATTCGTCAAAAACACCTTCCAACGTTCAGCCCATCTTTGAAACTGTTGACCTCTCGGACGGGGAACGCAAAGTTTTGAACCTCCTTTCCGCCGATGTCCCTGCCCACATTGACCAGTTGCTGATTTCCAGCGAAATGAATTCCTCTGAATTGATGAATGCTTTGCTCGGTTTGGAGATGAAAGATAGAATCAGGCAGCTTCCGGGCAAAAGTTTTATCAAGAGGATGTGAATGCTGGACTGGCTTAAATCGTGGTTTCTTGGAATCTCCCATCAAGTAGTCATCGCTCCTGTGCACTGGGCGGCACCGCTCATGCTTCTGGTTGGCGCATTGGATTCTTCGCTGCTGTCGCTGCCGGAGGTCAATGATTACATCACCATTGCCCGCATTGCCAACAATCCATACGAGGTCTACTATTTTCCGCTCTTTCCGGCAATTGGCTCCGTCATTGGCTGTCTGGCGCTTTACCGTATTGCCCGCAGCGGTGAAAAGTTCGTCGCCAAGCGATTTCATCCTAAACATCTGGATCGCGTCAAAGCGTTGTATCGCAAGTGGGGATTGTTCGCGCTGGTCATTCCGGCGCTGCTGCCTCCGCCGATGCCGTTCAAGATTTTCGTGGTGGCGGCGGGTGCGCTCAACTATCCGGCGGCGCGGTTTGCGATCACAATCCTGATTGCGCGCACGGCGCGGTATTACTTCTGGGGCGTACTGGCCTTCTTTTACCGCGATGAGGTAAAGATGACATTGGCCTGGCTGGAACATCATTTTTTCATGGTGCTATTTGTCCTGCTGGGAGCGGTGTTTTTGATTCTGGCCGGTCGCTGGCTGTGGATAAAGCTCAAACGCCCTTCACCGGAGACACA
>JBDSAM010000486.1:0-4599 GCA_039922135.1 Blastocatellia bacterium | reverse complement strand
AAAACAGGTGTAGTCAATCTCCGCGCCAGGTTCAACAAATGGAAAGTAAGACGGGCGAAAACGCGTGCGCGTTTCGGGGCCGAATAACCGGCGGACGAATTCTTCGACCGTGCCTTTCAAATCGCCGAGAGTGATGCCTCGATCAATCAGCAAGCCTTCGACCTGATAAAACATTGGGTTGTGCGTCGCGTCAGGCGTATCGCGGCGAAAGACGCGGCCCGGCGCAGCCACACGCAACGGCGGCTTTCGCTTCTGCATTGCGTGAATCTGCATCGTCGAAGTCTGCGACCGCAGCGCCAGATGCTCAGTCAAATAGAACGTGTCCTGCGGGCTGCGCGCTGGGTGGTTTTCCGGAATGTTTAGCGCATCGAAGTTGTAGAAGTGCGTTTCGATTTCCGGCCCGTCTTCAATCTCGTAGCCCATTGAAACGAAGATGTCTTCGATCTTTTGCCGCAGCAGCGTGATCGGATGCAGGTGGCCAGCCTGAATGCGACGACCAGGCAGCGTCACATCAATGCGCTCTTTGCACAATTGTTCGGCTTCGCGTTTAACGGCGAAATCGCCAAGCAGTTTTTCAATCGCGGTCTCGACTGAAGTTTTCAATTCATTGAGATGCGCGCCCATCGCTTTGCGATCATTGGGCGAGAGTTTGCCCAATGTCTTCATTTCGGATGTCAGCAAACCGCTTTTGCGCCCGACCCAGCGGTCGCGCAATGCTGTCGCGTCAGCTTCGACGGCAATGCCCGCAAGCTCGCGGTCGAAATCCGCCTGCAGTTGTGTGATGCGATCCAATGCAATTTCCGGCATACAGTTCAGGAGTAAGCAAAGACCCAAGACCTGAAGAACATTGAGGCTTCCGGTCTTGGGTCTTGAGTGTTTCATTCACCGACTTTGATTGAAGCCGGTTTATGCTTCCGCAGGCTTGTTCTTTTCGTCAGACTCCAATGCCTTCTTTACCGAACCAGCTAACTCAGTAAAAGCTTCCGGCTGGTTGACAGCCAGGTCGGCCAGAATCTTGCGATCCAGGTCAATGCCGGCCACTTTCAGACCGTGCATGAATTGGCTGTAGTTTAATCCGTTCAGCCTCGCCGCCGCGCCGATGCGGACGATCCACAGCGACCGGTAATCTCGCTTCTTGATCTTGCGTCCGACGTAGGCGAACTTCAGCGCGCGTTGCACGGATTCGCGCATCGAACGATACAGCTTACTCTTTGTCCCGCGATAGCCTTTCGACAGTTTCTCTAACTTCTTCCGCTTCTCTACCCGTTTGGGTCCACGTTTTGCGCGAGGCATAGGCCCCTCCTTGCTAAAAAATGTTTATGACTGCTGAACTTTTCTAAAGCCAGCGTTACTTTCTGCCGTAAGGCAACATCGCTTCGACGCGTTTCTGATCGCTGACCGAAACCAGCACGTCAATGTCGAGCATGCGTTTCCGCTTGGCGGTCTTTTTGGTCAGGATGTGGCGCGCATGCGAATGGCCGCGCTTGATCTTGCCAGTCGCGGTCATACGGAACCGTTTGGCCGCGCCGCGATGGGTTTTGAGTTTAGGCATAATTCCTCCGTTGTATCAGTCAGCAGCAGACCATCTGGCCCACTACTTTTTCGGTGTAAAAATTAAGATGAACTGCATGCCTTCCAGCTTGGGTCTGAACTCGGGAACGCCGATTTCAGCCAAATCCTTTTCCAGCCGGTCGAGCAGTTGAATGCCGAGTTCTTTGTGCGTGATCTCGCGGCCTCTAAACCGGATCGTTGCCTTGACCTTATTACCGTCGGCCAGAATCTCTTTGGCATGCTTCATCTTGAAGTTGTAATCGTGCTCGTCGGTCGCTGGACGAAACTTGATCTCTTTGACTTCAATGACAACTTGCTTCTTTTTTGCTTCGTGAGCGCGCTTCTTCTGTTCGTAAAGATACTTGCCGAAATCCACAATGCGGCACACAGGCGGCTGAGCCTGTGGCGCGACTTCGACCAGATCATAACCGCGCGAGCGCGCCGTGCGGATGGCCTCTTGCGGCGTCATAATTCCCAATTGCTGACCATCTTCGTCAATCACACGCACTTCTTTTGTGCGAATGCGCTCGTTGACTCGAACTTGCGGGCCGCGTTGTTGGCCACGCCCGCCTCGATAACCGCCGCCTGAAAAACCTGTGTTAATAGACTCACCTCCGTGGAAATCTCAAACCTGGGAGCGCGGGCATCCTGTCCGCTGTCAAAGAAGCGCGAAGCTTCCTTTTTCCTCAGTTTGACTATGTCTGCAATGCGCGCGTATTGACCAGTTCTTTCAATCGCGCGCTGAACTCCGCCACCGGAACCGCGCCCGTGTCGCCTTTGACGCGATCACGCACGGCCACCAATCCGGCCTCGGCCTCACGTTCGCCGAGCACCAGCATAAACGGAATCTTTTTGAGCTGCGCATCGCGAATCTTCGCGCCGACTTTCTCGCTACGCAGATCGCTTTGCACGCGATGCCCGGCCGCCTGTAATTCGCGCTCGACCTCAATCGCCTTCTCATTGAAGCGATCTGAGATCGGCAGCACGGTGGCCTGCACGGGCGCGAGCCAGACCGGAAACGCCCCGGCGTAATGCTCAATTAGGATTCCAAAGAACCGCTCAAACGAACCCAGAATCGCTCGATGCACCATGATCGGCTGGTGCGGTTTGTTGTCCGAGCCAATGTATTCAATGCCGAATCGCTGCGGCAGAGTGAAATCCACCTGAATCGTTGAAAGCTGCCATGTCCGTTTGATCGCGTCCACGACCTTAAAGTCAATCTTCGGTCCGTAAAATGCCGCTTCATCTTCCATTCGCACATACGGCAAGCCGTATTCGTTCAAAGCGTCCGTCAAAGCCTTCTCAGCCAAGACCCAGACGTCATCCGAACCGATATACTTCTCGTGCTCCGTCGCGTGACGAACTGATAGCTCGGCTTTGTACTCGAAGCCGAAGGCCTTGAAGATGAAATCCACCAGATTGAGACAGCCAAGCACTTCGTGAACCAACTGCTCTGGCGTGCAGAACAGATGCGCGTCATCTTGCGTGAAGCCCCGCGCGCGCATCAATCCATGCGTGACGCCTGAACGCTCGTAGCGATAGACCATCCCATACTCAGCGTAGCGCTGCGGCAGATCACGATACGAACGCTGACGAGCTTTGAAGATTTGAATGTGGAACGGGCAGTTCATCGGCTTCAGCCTGTATTCGACATCTTCCTTTTCGCCTTTGTCGCCCGTGTGCATCGCCGGGTACAGCCCTTCCTGATAATTCTCCAAATGGCCGGAGATGCGAAACAACTCAGACTGCGTAACGTGCGGCGTATTCACGAAACTGTAACCGGATTGATAAAGCTTATCGTTTAGGAACTGCTCGATAACCCTGCGAATCAACGCGCCATTGGGATGCCACAGCACTAGCCCTGGCCCAATCGCATCGCTAAAACTGAATAGATCAAGTTCCTGCCCCAAGCGACGATGATCGCGCTTCTCAGCCTCTTCTTTCTGCTTGATCCAGGCGTCAAGATCTTCCTGTGAAAAGAATGACGTGCCGTAGATGCGCTGCATCTGATCGCGCTTTTCGTCGCCTTTCCAGTGCGCGCCCGCGATGGAGAGCAGCTTGATTGCTTTGATCTTGCCCGTCGAGGGCACGTGCGGCCCCAGGCAAAAATCCATGAACGACGTGCCTTCAATCGTGTAGCAACTAACCACGTCGCCAGCTTTCTCTTCGATCAATTCGCACTTCAACGACTCGCCCAACGCAGCAAACTTCTGCTCGGCCTCGGCCTTCGGCATTTCGATGCGGCGGTATTCTAGATTGCGCTTCATCAAATCCCGCATCTTCTTTTCGATCTTTGGCAAATCCTCCGGCGTGAATCGCCCGTCATCCACGCGGACGAAGTCGTAATAAAATCCGCCCTTCGGATCGTCGCCCAGCGCTGGCCCGATTCCAAGCTTTGTGCCGGGATAAAGGTCAATCACCGCCGCCGCCAGCAAATGCGCCGACGAATGGCGATAAACGTCCAGCGCTTCAGGCGATTCCGGCGTGACAGGTTCCACGCGCTCATCAGCCTTTAGCTGGTAGCTCAGGTCAACAGGCTCTTCCTGCTGGGTGCCATCGCGGAACAGACGCGCAGCAATCGCCTTCTTCGCGCTCTCGCGATCCTGTTGCTTTAAAACTTCCAGCGCTGACGCCCCAGCCACAACCTGCCCGGACGCGGCTTGCGCTGCCGCTTGATTAGCCAAATTACTTGATGAATTCTGTATTTCGCTCACTGCTATTACCCAAACTCACGGCTCGGACAGATGGGATGGCTTATTAGCCTGAAATCAGAAGACGAATCTCAAATTTCAAATCTGAAATTTACAGGTGCGGACAATCCCAAAAGTAAGAGCCTGCAAGATAGGCGCTTTTGAAGGTAAGGTCCTACGCCAGCGGTTGCCAATGCAAAGCTACTGCGACGAACGCGCCAGAGTGGCGCTTTACTTCATCGCAGCTACATAGTTCGATTTGTCGTAAATCGTCTTTGCATAAATTCGGCAACTCTTCGGGAGCTGACGTTGAACGTGTTGGCATGTGCCAAACAGTGCCTGATGATTCAGGCAAAAT
>JBDSAM010000485.1:0-2768 GCA_039922135.1 Blastocatellia bacterium | reverse complement strand
CCAGTGCTTCCTGTTCATTCGCCTTGTCTGATGCATTCGGCTTGCTTGGCTTGCCTGATTTGTTCAGCAGGCGTTCTAGCTGTTCGTGCAAATCCACGCGCGCGCGCGTCAGCATGACTGTTTTTTCCCAATTCGCGCTGATCTGATTGCGCACCAGCACGACGGCTTCCAACGGCAGGTAATCGTAATCCCACGACGGCCCGAACTGTTTGGCTTCGCTGATGGCCCGCAACGCCAGCCGTTTCGGATCGGCAGTAAAAAGCTGTCCGCGCGGCGTTCGCATAAACAAAACAGGAATCGTCCAGTTGTCCAGCAGCTTCACCTTGTCGTACAGGAACCAGCGCGAACGGTTCAGCGCCGAATCAATCACGCCTTCTTCCAACAGATTGCCGTAAAAGTTGCGCGTCAGTTCGCTGGCCGTTTCGACCGGCACTTTATCCTGCATCGCCACTACTGCCGGGAACCCGGCTTCGACCAAGCGTGGCCCCAGGCTGTTGAACGCGCGCGGATTGCGTTCGTCATAACGCGATGTGTCGCACGAAGAAAGAAAGATCAATCGCGGCAGTTGATTGTCGCCGCGCTGAATCAGGTTATGCACGATGCTGGCATCTTCAATCTTTTCGGCATTGCCGGCGTCATCTTCCAGCACCAGCCACGTTGCGCGTTTGTTGAGCGCGGGCGGTTTCTCTGGGGCGGGCGGACTTGAATCTTTCACGTCTTTTGGGTCAGGGGCGGCGGCGCTGTCTGGCGCGGGCTTGCGCTTCCCTTTTTCAAACGTCCCGTGTCCGGTGAAGTGCAGGATGTGATGATTGGCGAGTTCGCGCTGAATCAGCTTGATCGTAGTGCTTTCATTCTTGAGGACGCGAAATCGCGGCGGCACCAGCGCAGCCAGCAAGCCTTCGTCCTTGATGCCGGTTCGTCCGGGCGCAAAAGTGACGAAGACTTCGGGGAAGTCTTTGACGGCTTCGTAAAAGTTTTTGATCTCTTGTTCGACTTCGACTTCGGCCAGTTCTCCGGGCAAGTCGGTCAGGTCTTTCGGGTTTGAGAGGGCCATCAACACTTTCAGCGGGCGGTCTCCGGTTCCTGGTTCGGGGTCGCGCAGCGGCAGGCGCGTGAAGCGCGAGAAAGGCGTTTGACTGAAGTTGGCCAGCGCGCGCCACTGGTTGTCCAGCGGCATAAACATTCGTTCCCAGCGAAAACGGTGAAGTTCGCTGCACTCTTCCGAAATCCACAACTGCACGCGCAGTTGCCCATTCTGGCTCGCTGAGGCGCGGCCCCAGGCATTCTGCAACGCTTCGCGCAGGCTCGGCTCGTCCGGGTTGTCGCTGTTTGAAAACAGAAGCTGATAAAGCTTGATGCCATAAGCCTGCGTGTCACCGGGCGTGATGGCGACCAGAGCGCTCTCTTCGGCGTCGCCCAACTTCATTTTGTGCTGAAACCAGCGGCCATCGTCCATCTCGACTTCGACGCGGTAATAGCCGTCAGCATCCTGCGGCCCCAGAATGCGCACGCGAACCCAGCAATAATCGCCCTGCCCGTTCACTGCAAATCCTCCTTGCGCAGCCGCGCTGCCGGATCGCCCAGCAGTATGAACGTCTCAGCGTCGTTGCGTGCCAGCCATAGATCAGCCAAATCTTTATTGGTTGCTTTGCCTTCTTCCAATTGTCCGCTGAGCTGGCGCGACAGTTCATTGGCGCGCGTGACAAACCCGGTCAGCGCGTGACCCAGCGGTTTGCCGCTCAGGATTGTCCAGAAGGCTTCTTCAAACGGCTGCAACTGCGTTCCCGCTCCCGCCGTGGCAATGGAAGTTTGCCAGGCTCGTTCAACGTGGCCGAAAACGCCTAAGGCACCGCCATTTGCATGTTTGAGCAACGCCTGTGGCAACTGAGCAAAAAACGGTTTGTCAGGAACGCCAATTGGTTTTTCCCCTTGCAGCGCAAAGCGGTTTTCTGCGGGCGTTCCCGCGCCGTAACAAGCAAAATGAAAACAGATCATTCCGAAAACATTTGCTTGTTTATCCAGATCATCCCCGGACAAATAATGCTCCGGCTTCAGTTCTCCGGCGCTCAAGCCGAAATAGTCCTGACAGAGCAATGCCCCCTGCGCCGTTGCCTGTCTGGCATGGCCATTCGGCCATGCCAGACCGTGGCTAGCCGTGAAGAGCATTGACGGCGCAGGCACGCCGGCTTTGCGATGAAACAGATCCAGCAAGGCCTGTTTTTTGGAATCAGCCGGAGCGACCAGCTTGCGCTTGTAGCCGGCTTTGGCGAGCTTCTTGAAAATGCGAATCTGCGTATCGTCGGTCGCCAGTGGTTTAACTAGCAGCTCTGAACTCATCTTGGTTGCGCCATCATTGCGCTGACGCGGCCCCCAGAAAACCACATCTTTGTTGGTTGGCGCAGGCTTGCCCACTTCGGTTTCGTAGCGAATCAGGCTGTCCACGTATGCCTCGTAATCGCTGACCGCCTCAAAGTGCAACCGCCCGACCGCGTAACCACCAGCCAGCCAATGACCAAACTTAAACGAAATGAGGTCAGGACTGCCGACCAGCAAAATGTAGTACGGCATGCGCGTTGGCTGGACAGTGCCGAAATCAGCCTTGTGTTTGATCAGCCATTCGCGCGCATTTTCGCCTTTGTAATCGTCAATCCACTGGACGATCTTTTCTGCGTCGTCCGCGCCAAAATCTTCGCGGATTGTCTTGACGCGATGGTCGTAGAGCCGCCTCATCGCTGCCTTGACCTTCGGATCTTCGTCTTTGTGAAAAA
>JBDSAM010000484.1:0-8822 GCA_039922135.1 Blastocatellia bacterium | reverse complement strand
CATTTCGCCTTTTTGCAATTGCGCTTTGAGCGTGAAACTGCCTTTCGTCACGACGCGCTCACCAGCTTTCAGGCCGTTTAGGATGCGCGTGAAACCGTTGCTTTCACCGCCGGCTTCAATCTCGCGGACTTTGAAATGCCCGGGTTCGTTCTCTTCGGCAAGGAAGACCACCGAGCGTTCGCCCAGACGTTGAATGGCGGCGGATGGAATGGCGATCTCTTCGCCTTCTTTCGTCGGTGCGCCTGATTGAAATTCGACCTCGACGAACATCTCGGCCTTCAGCTTTTCGCCGGGGTTGGCGAGTTCGACGCGCACCTTCGCCGTCCGCGTATCCTCGTTGAGTTGCGGGTCAATGTAGCTGATGCGCCCGGCGCGCGAGTCTGCGCCGAAGGCCGCCGCGTGAATGCTGGCCGGAGTTCCGACGCGCAACTGCGCAACCTGCGTTTCAGGCACGCTGGCGATGACCCAGACCGTGGCCAGGTTGGCGATAGTGAAGAGCGGTTTGCCCGCTTCAATGCCCGCGCCTGCGTTGACTAGCCGTTCAGTGACCGTGCCCGACACTGGCGCGCGCAGCGCAATCAGCGATGTGTCGTGTTTGTGGTCATCGTGCTCGCCTTCGGCCACGGGCGCTCCGAATGCCTTCATCTCGTCGCGTATATGCGCGACGTCCACGCGATCAGTCTCGACTGCGGCGCGGGCTTCTTGAATCTCCTTGTTGAGCACGATGTTGCTTTGGAATTCGTATTCGGCCTTGGCGGTTTTGTAGATAGTCTCGGCGGCAATCAAGTCTTTGCCCGCGCCCGCTCCGACTTCGATCAGCCGCCTGGTGCGTGTAAGGCTCGCTTCGGCTTCATCCAGTTTCGCCTTAGCCGTCAGAACTGCCGCGCGATTCTCGGCTTGCTCCACGCGCTTCAGGTTGCGTTCCGCGAGCGCGAGCTTCGTCTCGGCCTCGTGCAGCTTGCCGTGCATCTGCGCGATCTGCGGGCTGGCAATGACGGCCAGCGGCTGCCCCGCGCGCACACGGTCGCCCAGCGCGACATAAACTCGTTCGACACGACCAGAAACCAGTGGCGTCGCCTGTTGCGTCTGCTGCTGATTGGTTTCGACCGAGCCAGCTACGCGCAGCCGACCGCCGCCGCCGCGCGCGATGACCTCGGCAAATTCCAGCTTTGCCGCAGCGACGGCTTCCGGCGACAACGCAACCTCATCGCCTTCTTTGTGCCCGCCTGTGTGCTCGTCTTTCTTCTCGATCTTCGCCGGCTCCTCTTTCTTCGCGCCGCCGCAAGCCGATAGCAACAAGGCCAGCGACGCAGCCAGCGCGACCAGCAAGAAGCGCAACGGCAGCCGGAAACCTGGGTGCGCAGTCCTTCCAGGCTGCGGGTTTCGATGACTCAGCTTTTTATTTTCCAAGAGGTCTTCCCCATAAGACCCGCAGCCTGGAAGGACTGCGCACCCAGGGAACGGCCCGCAGGCTGGAAGCATTGCGTACCCAAGTTCGGAATGGTTGTTCATCACGTTTCTCATTTTTGTTCGATTCCTCCCATCGCGGATTGCAGGTCGGATAGCGCGCGCCAGCGTTCGGCCAAGGCTTCGGTGTATTCGCGCTGCGCATCCATCAACCGTCGCTGCTCGGCGATCAGTTCGGTCACGCGGAAAGCTCCGACCTCATAAGCCGCTCGAATCGCGCGGACATTGTCGTTTGAGCGCGCGATCACTCCCTGCTCGAACGTGGCCAGTGCTGATTGCGACGCATGGTAACGCGCCAGCGCGCTGCTGACTTCCGCGCGCACGACCGCCTCGATGAATTCGCGGCGTCGCTGCGCCTGGGCGACGACAACAGCGGTTTCGGCCTGCCCGCCCTGGTTGCGGTTAAAGACCGGCAGGCCGATGGAAAGGCCGATACTCAAAGCCTTCCCGCTGTCGGGAACGGACGCTAACGGCGCAGGCAGTGTCGTGATCGTCCGCTCTGTCGAGTACCGGGCGGTGACGGCGACCTGCGGCGCGGCTTGCGCTTTCGCCAGCCGTAAGCCCGCCTGTGCGGCCTCTTCGGTCAAGCGCGCCAAACGCAGGTCGGGGCGTGTGCGGAGCGCGATTTCAACCGCCGCCTCAAGGCTGGCAATGCCATCGGGCGGATTGAGCGAGGTGGGCTGCGTCAGTTCCTCGCGCAGGCCGAGCGGTTCGTCGAGGGGAATCCCGGCAAGGTTTTTCAGCTTCAACAAAGTCGCCTGCAATCGCCCTTCGACCAAGGCGCGCCGCGACCGCAGCCGCTCGACCTCCACGCGCAGCAGATTGGCTTCGAGCGGAGCAGCGTCGCCTTCGGACACGCGCGCCTCAACCACGCGCACGGCCTCCGCATCTAGCTTGTTCAGCCCTTCCGTAATCTCCAATTCGCGCGCCGCCATCAGCGCCTCGGCGTAAACCGCGCGGACTTCGGCGGCCAGCCGCCGCTCGCGGTCGGCAATTTCGGCTTCGGTTGCCGCGAGTTCAGCCTGCGCCAGGTCCATTCGCCGCCGCCGCTGGCCGCCAACTTCGAGCGGCAGCGAGACGCCAATGCTTGTTGCGCGCTCGCCTGGGGAACCGACAGGTCGCCCGGCCTGCTGCTCAATATCAAGTGTGGGATTCGGTCTGAGTCCGGCCTGGCGCATACGGGCGCGAGCGCGTTCGATTTCAAACCTCGCCGCCGCAAGTTCGGCGTTAGATGCCAGCGCCCGCTTGACAAGATCGCCAGATGAAATGCTTTGAGTAGGCTTCACAATTGGCGTTGGCCCGTCTGTCAGATCAGACGCCATAGCCATAATTGATGAGGTCGCGGACGGCTTGCCAACAGTCTCAAATACGACTTTTGCGTTTGCCGGGCGCTGTTCCTGCGCCCGAACCGGGAATGAAGGAACAAGTAGATAGAAAAAGAGAACGAGTGACACGGACACCGGGAAACGGGCTGACTGCTGTGTCAGCCACGTCAACATAGATAACGACACGATTGCACCTCTCCTGATTTGGAGCAGCGCATAGACCTGGCAAATGGGTATCGGGCTTCCAGCCGTATGTATTAAGACAAAGCCAGAAATACCCAAGCGCGCGGGACTACACGCTGCTACACGGTATTAACGATGGATAGAGAAAAGAGAGAGTTTCAGCCGAGACGAGGAGGGTGATCTGTCCTTTGAGATGGGGCGATTGGAAGATTAATGATGTTCCTGGGAATAGGGGCTGCTAGAACACTTAGGTCAGCGATGCGAACCACATCAACGGGAGTCAAGTGTGTGCAGCAGCAGAAACAGTCGTGTTCTTCAACACCCGAACCAGATTGATGCTCCTGCTGATTCGATGTTGGACTTTCAAATGAGTTCACAGACTGAGCAGTGCTATTAGACGAGAAACCTTCCTGCTCATCTTCCAGACAGGGCCGGGAAGAGGTCAGATCTAAAGCCGTGAAGAGTAGGAAAAAGATGGCAATCCCACGATAAAAGCGGTTTGGCCGGGTCAGGTTGTTATAACTCAACAGTCGCATATCTTAACTTTGTTACAACCTAGCACGGGCGGCACACTCGGTCAATTTTGCCTAAACAGGCGGCGAAGTCTCTGTGATCTCATCAAGGAACAAGGCTCCAGACGCAACCTCCTTCCCACAATCCTTTCTTAATTGCGTTTGCGCTTGGTCGCACCTTATTCGACATTAATGAGCGAAGCCGCTCCGGAGTGCGATTATATGCATCACGCAAGGCCTTCAACGGCTTGCGCTTCCAGCGAACTATCGCATTCCCATCGCGCTATACAACGTGAGTTGAAACGCGTATTTAAATCCGCAGTAGCTTTGCTAAATCTGCGCCTCTGGAATAAATTGCCCTGACGTTCCAAAGAGGATTCCTGATGGATTTGGTTTTCGGAGGTTGCCAGTACTAATGCTACGTTCCACACGATTAATAATTTCGCTGTTGATGTTCGGGTCTGGTGCGATTCTATTGCTGCCAGGGCTGCCACATCTGAATGCCGCCAACCCCACCGATGCTGGCTTGGCGCGAACATTCAGCCAAACGCCAAAGGTTCAGAAATCCGCCAGCGTAGACGAACCCACCGATGCCGACCTGTCGCGCAGGTTCAACCAAACTGTCCGTCCCTTCATGACCTCGTATTGCATTGGTTGCCACAGCGGCCCCACGCCCGCGGCCAGCTTCGATCTCGAACGCTACTCGACGATGGAATCCGTGGCTCAGGACTTCGGCCACTGGGCGCTCGTACTCGGCAAAATCACGATGAAGGAGATGCCGCCCAAGGAGACGAAGAAGCAACCGCCGGAGGAACTGCGCCAGCAGGTGATCGAGTGGATTGCAGCGGTGCGCAAGAACGAAGCGCGCAAGCACGTCGGCGACCCGGGGCCCGTGCTGGCAAGGCGGCTGAGTAATGCCGAGTACAACTACACCATCCGCGACCTGACAGGAGCTGACCTGCGTCCAGCGCGCGAGTTTCCTGTTGATCCGGCCAATCAGTCCGGTTTCGACAACTCAGGTGAGTCATTGACGATCTCGCCAGCGCTGATGTCGAAGTACCTGGATGCCGCGCGGCGCGTAGCGGATCACCTGGTCCTCAAACCGGATGGGTTTTCCTTCGCACCTTATCCGATGCTGGTTGAAACTGACCGCGAAAAGTATCCGATCCAGCGGATCGTCGCTTTTTACGATCGCCAGCCCACCGATTTCGCCCAGTATTTTGAAGCCGCTTGGCGTTACAAACATCGGGTTGCGTTGGGGCAGCGCGCGGCGACTTTGGCCAGCATTGCTGCGCAGGCCAAGGTGTCGCCCAGATACCTCGCCCTGGTCTGGCAGACTTTGGAACAATCAAAAGAGGAGGTCGGCCCGCTCTTCAAGCTTCAAGCCATGTGGAACGAGTTGCCGTCGCCGAAGGGCAATCAACAAACCCCTCAGGCCGATCTCGCCCATGAAGGATGCACGCGAATGCGCGACTTCGTCGTGAAAACCCGTCGGTACACGGAGAAGCTGTATCCCACCGTGGAATCGCCGGGCTTCAATACCAACTTTCAGCCGATCACCATGTATCGGAATCAGTTACTTGCAACTCATCGCCGAGAATTCGACCCTTCAGCGTTGCGGGTGGAAGGCGAACCGCCGCCGCAGGATTTCGTCGTGACCAGAGGCCCTACGTTTGGTGGCCGGGAGGTAGAGGAACTGAAGAGAGGCATTGCCGCCTATATCAAGGAGCGGCAGGAGGATCCCGATCTGGTGGTTCCGACCGGAGAGCGCACCCGTTACGAGGCCGCTTTCGCGCGCTTTAGTTCCGTGTTCCCCACGGCGTTCTGCCTGCGGGAACGCGGACGTTTCTATCCCATCAACTCAATGGACAAAGGACGCCTGCTGGGCGCAGGCCTGCACAACGTGATGGGCTATTTCCGCGACGACACGCCGCTGATCGAACTCATCCTCGATGAAAAGGGGAAGCAGGAACTCGAGACGCTGTGGCACGAGTTCGACTTCATCGCTGATTACACCCTCCGCACCTATTCTCAATTCGTATTTAACGGCGGCGACGGCGGTCGCAGCAGGATTCCGGTGGATCGGCCCGGCCCCAATGAGTTCGCCACCGAAGCCGCTATTTTCCGTATGCGAGACCAGTATTTGACCAAGTCTCCCCCCGATACCAACCCACTGATCCTGGAAGCCCTCAAGTACTACTTTGGCCACATGAACAACGAGATTCGGTGGGTGGAAAAGGCGCGCGTGGAAGCGGAGCCGCGCCATCTGGATGCCCTACTGAAGTTCGCGGCCCGCGCCTATCGTCGGCCGCTGGCGCAGGAGGAAAGCGACGACATCCGCGCTTACTACCGCGACCTTCGCGAGAAGAAAAGTTTGTCGCACGAAGAGGCCTTGCGCGGATCAATCGCCAGCATTCTAGTCTCGCCAGACTTTCTATATCGGGTGGATCTGGTTAGCGCCAACCTCGGCGCTTCCGCCAAATCTGCGACGAGCCTAGCTGCCGAGTACCGTCCCCTTTCTAGCTATTCTCTTGCCAGCAGGTTGAGTTACTTCCTCTGGTCGAGCATGCCCGATGAAGAGTTACTATCCCACGCCGCTGCCGGTGACCTTGGGAAACCGGCTGTGCTGACGGCGCAGGTTCGCCGGATGTTGAAAGATGATCGCGCGCGCGGGATGGCTACTGAATTCACTGGCCACTGGCTGGACTTCCGCCGGTTTGAAGATCACAACGCCGTAGACCGCGAGCGCTTCCCAACTTTCACGAACGAACTTCGGGAGGCAATGTTTGAGGAGCCGATCCGCTTTATCACTGACTTGATTCAGAATGACCGCCCCGTGCTAGATTTGCTTTACGGCAACTACACGTTTGTGAATCGCACTTTGGCCCAACACTACGGCATGCCAGCAGCCACCGGTGGCCAAGAGGAATGGTTTCGGGTGAACAACGCGCGCTCTTACGGCCGAGGTGGACTGCTGCCGATGGCAGTGTTCCTAACCCAGAACGCGCCCGGCCTGCGAACCAGCCCGGTGAAGCGTGGCTACTGGGTGGCTCGCCGCGCGCTGGGCGAAGTGATTCCGCCGCCTCCCGCCGTAGTTCCGGAGTTGGCGCGCGATGAATCGAAATCGGATCTGCCGGTACGCGATCTGTTGGCAAAGCACCGGGAGAACGTGGCCTGCGCCTCTTGCCATGCCCGTTTTGATTCCTTCGGCTTGGCGTTTGAAGGGTACGGCCCCGTAGGTGAGCGGCGAACCAAAGACCTCGCCGGGCGCGCCGTGGATGTGCGCGCCACGTTCCCGGGCGGCAATGAGGGCAATGGACTCGACGGCTTGCTGGCTTATATTCGCGCCAATCGCCAGAAGGATTTTCTGAATAATCTGAGTGAAAAGACGCTTGCCTACGCGCTTGGCCGCTCGCCAATGCTTTCCGATGAACCTCTGCTTGAGGCGATGCAATCGAAGCTGATGGCGAGCGGATACAAGATGTCCGCGCTTATCGAAACCATTGTCACCAGCCCGCAATTCCTGAACAGACGAAGTCCGGACTTCTCTCGACAGAAAGACATAAACACTTCTCTGCAGAAAGGTGGTAATTAAAATGCCCGATCAAATGAATCCATCTTCCAAGCCATCTGGCAATCGCATCACCCGCCGCGCGATTCTTCGCGGCGCTGGAGTCGCCATGGCGTTGCCCTGGCTCGAATCTTTCGCCGCCAAAGCGGGGCCTGCAGGGGCCGAAGCGTTCCCGAAACGATTTGGCGTGGTCTTTCTCGGCTGTGGCGTCAACGAGGATCATTGGGGATCAGAAGGCTCCGGCCCGGAGATGAAGCTGAGCAAGTCGCTTGCGCCGCTCGAACCCTTGAAGAGCAAGATCAACGTGATTCACGGGCTTTTCAACAAGGGTGCGATGGGGTTGGGCATTCACCCCCCGCAGACCGGCAGCCTGCTGACCGGGGCAACACTGATCAAAGGCGCTGTGCTTCGTTCGGGTATCTCAGTTGATCAGATGATCGCCAGCCGGATGGGCCAGGAAACCCTGCAATCGAGCATGGTTGTCTCTTGCGAACAGCCTATCACTGGGTTCCACGAAAGCAACTACTCACTGGCCTACAGTTCTCACATTTCGTGGCAGAGTCCGGACTCGCCGGTTCCCAACGAAATTTATCCGTCGCTAGCATTTGACATGCTATTTGAGAATCGCGGGAGCCTGCTCAACCTGAGCATCCTGGACCGTGTGAAGGAGCGCGCTGACCGTTTGAGCCGGAAGATCAGTTCGACTGACAACGCCAAGCTGGATGAATACCTGACGAGCGTGCGCGAGGTGGAGAAGCGCGTCGAAGGCATGCGCAAGGCGAAGGACAAAGCGGACGACCAAGCTAAGCTGAAAAACCAACCAGTGTGGAGCATGGAGCGGCCTGCCAACGGTTTGCCGGAAGACCTTCGCGAACACGCCAAGCTGATGTTGGACCTCATCGCCATCGCGTTTCAAACCGACAAGACGCGCGTTGCAAGCTTGCTGATCTCGCGCGACCTTTCGGCCATGTACTACCCCTTCCTGGAAGTCAGAGGGGCGCACCACGGCGCATCTCACGCCAACAACAACGACGAATACGAGCGCATCACGCGCTGGCACGTCAGCCAGTTCGCGTATCTGGCCGCGAAGCTTGATGCCATGCCGGAAGGCAGCGGCACGGTCTTGGATAACTCCTGTCTGATGTTTTTGTCCAACCTGTGGATCGGCAGAGCGCACGACAACTCGCGGTTGCCCATGGTGCTTGCCGGCGGACTCGGCGGCACGCTCCAGACGGGCCGTACGCTGGATTACGTGAAGGCCGGCGACCAGAACCGAAAGGCGTGCAGCCTTTACCTCTCGCTGATGGACCGCATGGGAATCAAATTGGATCGCTTCGGCGACGCAAATACCCGCCTCGAAAACCTATAACAATTCAATTGCCGGGTCGTATATCCCAAATGCTGGCCATCATCATTTGTGATACACGACCGTCCAGTCTTTAGCGCGTAATACGTCTCCATCGCCTGGCGCGGCCGGCACGTCGTGATCTTGTTCGCCTGTCACGAGAGCATCAACGCCCGCTGCCGACTTGCAACATTCGCCCTTCGACCAGAACAGTTACCGATGAATTCATCTCGCGCGAACGATAGATGCGCTGTGTGGCTTTCTGAAAATCCTCCGCCTTCGCTTTTGGAATCTCCAAAAACTTTTGTGGGTTGCGATCCACCAAGGGGAACCACGAGCTTTGCACGTGAACCATCACGCGATGGCCTTTGCGAAAGGTGTGGTAGACATCCGGCATCGCAAAGCTGATGGCTGCTGGC
>JBDSAM010000483.1:0-5680 GCA_039922135.1 Blastocatellia bacterium | reverse complement strand
GCCAGATTGGCCATCGGCGCAGATGAGCCATTCACGCGCTATTACGTAGCCTGCGCCTCGGCGATGATGGGCGACAAAGAAGCCGCGCTGGAACACCTGGCCAAAGCCATTGAAGGCCGCCGCAACTTCAACGCGGCGCGCGCGCGAGTCGAGATTGATTTTGAGAGCTTGCGCGAGGATGCCAGATTCAAAGCGTTGATTGGCGACACACAATGACCCGGTCCAAAGGTCGCAATTCCATCCTCGATCTTGAACATAAGTCTCAACCGGTGTTGCGGTGGCCGGTATTTTTGAAACGGCTGGCAACCAGTTTCGCCTTTGGATTAATGTTGATCCTGGCGTCGCTGTTTGGCGGGATGGCGGGTTATCACCATTTTGAAAAGCTCCCGTGGATTGACGCTTTCGTGAATGCGGCGATGATCCTTTCCGGGATGGGGCCGCTGGCGCAGCCCGCAACTCAGGGTGGCAAGCTTTTCGCGGGGCTATATGCAATCTACAGCGGGCTGGCAGTGGTCATGATTGCCGGAATCACCTTCGCGCCAGTCGTGCATCGCTTCCTTCACAAACTTCACGCTGACGAAGCGGATTCCAAATAATCTTACTCTGAAAGGCGGACCCGATGGAGCAATCAACACTGCGGGCAACATTGCAGGCCGCAATTGATCGCCTGCACGCAATCCCCCGTTTGAGCTTCGGCCATTACCCGACACCGATTGAAGAACTGCCGCGATTGTGCACGGCATTGATCGAAGAGGTCGGCATCAGAAAAGTCCCGCAGATTTTCATCAAACGCGACGATTACACCGGCCCCGGCTTCGGCGGCAACAAAGTCCGCAAGCTGGAATACGTGCTGGCGCAAGCTCTCGCCGACGGAGCCGAAGTAGTCATCACCTGTGGCGGATTGAAATCAAACCACGCGCGCGTGACCGCTGCGATGTGCGCGCGGCTCGGCTTGCGCTGCATTCTGGTGCTGAATGAGCCGTCGTATGAACTAAGACTGAAGCCCGCCAGCCTGCGCGCCGACGAACTATATGGCGCGGAAATTCACCGCGTGAAAAGCCGCGATGAACGCAATGGGACGATGGAAGCGATTGCTGCGCAACTGCGCAGTGAAGGCCGTAAGGTCGTCGTCATTCCGCTGGGCGCTTCGATCCCAATGGGCGCGATTGGTTTTGTCAGAGCGGTAGAAGAGGTGGCGGAGCAGCTTAAAACAATGGGCATGCGGCCAGATTACGTTTTTCATTCCAGCTCATCCGGCGGCACGCAAGCCGGGCTGATTGCTGGCGATCAACTATTCGATCTGGCCACAAAGCAGATCGTCGGTGTCAGCGCGGACGATCCCTCGGCTTCAATCTCTGCCGAAGTCGGCAAGATCATTCGCGGCATCGGCGAATTGCTTGACGCTGAATTTGATGACAACGTGACCGTGCTAGAAGAGTTCATCGGCCCCGGATACGGCATTGATTCGCCGGAATCGGTGGCGGCAATTGAACTGTTGGCGCGAACAGAAGGGGTAATGCTCGATCCTGTTTATTCGGCCAAGGCGATGGCCGGGCTGCTGGCTTGGATCAGGCAAGGCAGATTCGATGAAACCGACTCCGCGCTGTTCTGGCACACTGGCGGGCAGTTGGCGCTGTTTTATGCGGCGGAGCATCACGAGGCTTAATGATTCGACTCGCTTCGTCACAGAGTGATGGATGAATTTAGGCAGGTCGTTTACGGCCTGCTATGCGGTGCAAAGATTTCCGCGTCACGTCGTGACGCTTGAGTCCGTTTGCGAAATCGCTTCATTCAGGCGTCGCTATGCGACGCACACTCTCTCCAATTACTTTGCAGGCCGTAAACGACCTGCCTAAATTCAGTCGCCGCTACGCGGCGGAGTAGTTGCCACAAATGAAGGTTGAAACAGAAATCAGACTGCCACCCTACGAAGTTACCGCCAAAAACTACGGCGAGGCGCACGTCAACAAAATCCACAGTGATGAAGGCGCGGCGGAACACGGTTTCGCTGGCGCGCTGGTTCCCGGCGTGGCGATGTACGCGTACCTGACGCGACCGGTGGTGGATGCTTTGGGCCGTGACTGGCTCCAGCACGGTGCGATTTCAGCAAAGTTTATTCATCCCATTTACGACGGCGAACACGTGCGCACCGAAGCCAAAATTACAACCAGTGATCCGCTGATGATTGATCTTCAGCTTTTCAATTCCACCGGAAAACGCTGCGCGGTTGGCAGCGCAACGATGCCGCAGATTTTGCCAATCGTTGATCCGCGCAATTATCTTCTACATCCGTTGTCTAACGATGACGAGCGTTGGCCAGCAACAATTGCCGAAATCAACATCGGCGATGTGTTCGGCTCGCTGGATTTCACACTGGATTTACAGAATGGAATGGCGCAATTTCTGGAAGATATGGTGGATGGTTCGCCGCTATATCGCGGAGCCAACGCCATCTGCCATCCGGCGTTTTGGATCGCACAAGCCAACGAGATTTTCATGCGTAACATCGCGCTTGGCATGTGGATTCATACCGCCAGCGAGGTTCAGCAACTGGCATTGGCCGAAGATGGTGAACAACTTAGCTTGCGCGGGCGTGTTGTTGACGCCGTTGAACGTCGTGGCCACGAACTGATCACCGCCGATCTGGCAATCTTCGGCGAAGCGGATCGAGTCATCGCAAGCATCAAGCATTCCGCAATCATTCGAATGAAGGAATAGTCCGAGCGGATGAAAAAGTACATCATCAAATCCGACACACCGCGCCAGCGGCTGATCAATTACCGCGACGTGTTGAACGACGAACAGCGCGCCGTGGTGATGGCAGGAGCCGGGCCGCTATTGGTTATTGCGGGCGCCGGTTCGGGCAAAACGCGCACGGTGACTTATCGCGTTGCGCGATTGATCGAAGCTGGCGTTGCGCCCGCGCGCATTCTGCTTGTCACCTTCACCAATCGCGCCGCGCGCGAAATGCTCAGCCGCGTGGAAAGCTTGATGGCCGCTGATGTGCGCCGCGTGTGGGGCGGGACGTTTCATTCCATCGCCAACCGCTTGCTGCGCCGCCACGCCGTCAGCCTGGGGTACGAAAATAACTTCTCGATCCTGGATTCGGAAGATTCCAAAGACCTGATTGATTCGTGCATTGATGAAGCGGCGATTGACACAAAGGCGCGCCGCTTTCCGAAAGGCGAAGTGCTGCGCGAAATGTTCAGCTTTTCGACCAATACCGACGTGCCGCTCGATCAAACGATTGCCGCGAAGTATCCGCATTTTGAAATGCTGACCCAGCAAATCAAACGCGTGGACAGCCTGTATCAGCAGCGCAAACTGGAACGCAACGAGATGGATTACGACGACCTGCTGGTCAACTGGAAGCGGCTGATGAGCGAAAAGCCTGAAGTCGCGGCCATCTATCAAGACCAGTTTCAGCACATTCTGGTGGACGAATATCAGGACACAAACACCTTGCAGGCGGAGATTGTTGATTTAGTCGCGGCCAAACATCGCAACCTGATGGTTGTGGGCGACGACGCGCAGAGCATCTTTGGCTGGCGCGGGGCGAACTTCAAAAACATCTTCGAATTCAAGACTCGGTTTCCCGACGCGCAAGTTTTCAAGCTGGAAACCAACTACCGTTCGACGCCCGAAATTCTGATGCTGGCCAATGCGTCGGTCGCGCAAAACCGCCAGCAGTTCCCCAAACATCTGCAACCCGTCCGGCAAAGCCGCAACTTTATGCCCGCGCTGATTCCGGCACGCGACGCCGACCAGCAAGCGTCGTTCGTGGCGTCACGGATTCTGGAATTACGCGATGAAGGCGTGCCGCTGGATGAAATGGCAGTGCTTTATCGTTCGCACTTCCATTCGCTGGAACTGCAATTGGAGCTGACGCGGCGCGGCATTCCATACGATGTGCGGTCGGGCGTGCGCTTTTTCGAGCAGGCCCACATCAAAGACGTAACCTCTTACCTGCGTTTGGTCGTCAATCCACGTGACGAGTTAGCGTGGAAGCGCGTCCTAAAGTTAATCCCCAAAATCGGCAACGCGACTGCTGCGCGCGTCTGGGAAAAGCTGGCGCAATCGGCGGAACCACTGGCGCTGGTACGTGCGGACGAGTTTGCTAGGACACTGCCGAAAGGCGCGGCGACTGGGTTAGGCGAATTTGCCGAATTGATCAAAGAGTTGACCGCGCCCGAAACGATCAACGCTCCAGCCAAACAGATTGAATCCGTGCTGGCTCGCGGTTACATCGAATACCTGCAAGAGAATTACGAAAACGCCGACGCGCGCGAAGAAGACCTGCGGCAGCTTGCTAACTTTGCCCAACGGTTCGAAACCACCGATAGTTTTTTAAGCGAGTTGGCGCTGATCAACACCGAACGCTTCAGCCCGCCCGGCGCCACTGTCGGCGAAGACGTGGTCAGCGGCGGCGATGAAGACGAAAAGCTGGCACTGTCTTCGGTCCATCAGGCGAAGGGATTGGAATGGCGCATTGTGTTTCTGATCTGGGCTGCTGACGGGCGATTTCCATCAAGCCGCAGCCTGCGCGATGCGGAAGGCGAAGAGGAAGAGCGCCGGTTGTTTTACGTCGCGCTGACGCGGGCGCAGGATGAGCTTTATGTTTGCTTCCCTCTGGTCGAAAGCGACCGTTCGCGGCAGACTGTGCTGCATCGCCCGTCGCGTTTTGTTACCGAAGTCCCGCGCGAGTTGTTGGAGATTTGGAGCGTGGACGAAGAGGAGCCCTCACTGGAAGCACTGGAAGACAATGAACCGAGGTTGATCAATTAAATCAGGAGGCCCGCAATGAAATTGAAAGTTCCATTTGCCGCAGTATTCTCGCTTACTTTTGCCTTGCTGACAGGCTCTGCGAATTTACTGGACAGCAGTATTGCTCAAGGCAAATCACAAGACGAACAAATTGATTACGCGATGATCGGGCGCATTCGCGAAGAAGGCCTGAACCGGTCGCAGGTGATGGATCACATCAGTTGGCTGTCGGACGTGTACGGCCCGCGCCTGACCGGTTCGCCCGCAATCAAACAGGCTGGCGAATGGACGATGAAAAAGTTCAATGAGTGGGGACTGGCAAATGCGCGCCAGGAAACTTGGCCGTTTGGCAAAGGCTGGTCGCTCACTCGTTTCAGCGCGCATATGACCGAACCACAGATTTCGCCGCTGATCGGATATCCCAAGTCATGGACGCCGGGCACGAATGGCGTGGTCAATGCCGATGTGGTTTATACGCCGATCAATTCCGAAGCCGATTTTGAAAAGTATCGCGGCAAGCTAAAAGGCAAAGTGGTGTTGTTGCAAGCGGCGCGGGCCGTACGGATGCTGGATGGCCGTATCGTAATGCGGATGACCGACGAAGACATCAAAGAAGCCATGACCGCGCCCATTCCTCCAGCGCGTTCAGGGCCACGAGGCGGCCCCGGCGGCGGCTTGGCATTTCAAAACATAGTGCTGGCATTTCTACTAGAAGAAGGTGTCGCAGCGGTTTTTGATCGCGGAGGCGACAGCGACGTGTCCTCCGGCGGCAGCGATCTGTCGTGGATGGCGCAGCGAACGGATGGCGGCACGATCTTCGTCCAGAGCGGCGGCCCGCGCGACCAAAACGCAGGCAAAGTTCCGCCTCAAGTCGTGCTGGCTGTCGAACATTACAACCGTATGATTCGCGTGCTGG
>JBDSAM010000482.1:0-8563 GCA_039922135.1 Blastocatellia bacterium | reverse complement strand
GCGGGGCGTAAAGGCTTCCGGTTTTTCAAAGCTATTACGGAACTTGCCTCGGAACGGTTCGCCGCGAACAAGCTGTTGATAGCCGCCCATTCTGACGGCATTGGAAGGCACAGGCTGTCCCGGTGCTGGCAGTGGCTGCGGATAATCACCGGGGTATACATCCAGCACTTTGACCACAAAGTCAGAATCCGTGCCGGTCGTCGAAACATTCAAGCTGATCTTGATCGGTCCGGCAATGGTTAGGTCTTCGGCCAGCGGCGTGGTTTCGTAAACCAACACGTCCGGACGCTCGGCGGCGTGGCGCTGATCTTCTGTCAGGTAATCGCCGTTCATTCCGCGCGAGATGTAACCGATGTAGGGTACAGGCCGGTTCGGATCACTGATGTATTCGTCAAACGCATTCTGTTCGCTGGGCGCTGTCACGCTCAATTGCCCGTTGGCTTGAAAGTAGAGCGTCATCGGTTTGGCCTCTTTCGGCGGCCATTCGCCCAGTCGTTTCCATTCATTCAGTCCCGTCTGGAACATGAAGGCTTCTGGCAACTCCGCCCCCTTGTCTTTCAAGTGGCGCATGAAGAATGCGAACTGAATCTGTTCGCGGAAGAATGCGCCCGTCTTCACGCCGAAGCTGACGTTGCCAAGTTTGTCGCCATCGCCGCGCGCCCAACCGCCATGAGACCACGGCCCCATCACCAACAGGTTTTCAGTGCCGGGATTGGCTTTTTCAACGGCTCGGTAAGTGTGAAATGGACCCATTGGATCTTCGGCGTCATACCAGCCGCCGACGTTCAGCACGGCGCACTTGACGTTCTTCATAAATTTCCACAGCGACCGCTTCTGCCAAAACTCATCGTAGTTCGGATGATCAATGATCTCCTGCCAGTAACCCGCTTCGCCGCCAAACAGCTTTTGATTGATTTCAGTCAGTGGGGGCAACTTCAGATAGAAGTCGTATCCATCAGGCGTGCCTATATCAAACTGCACGCGCTGTTGCGGCGGTTCGGGCGCGCCTTTGCGCGGGCGGAAGCTTGAATAAAACCCGAAGTTCGCCGCCAGCATGAATGCGCCGTTGTGATAAACGTCGTCGTTGATGTAGTAGTCCGCCGTTGGCGCTTGTGGCGAAGCGGCTTTTAACGCCGGATGCGAATCAATCATGCTGGCCGCAACGTGAAAGCCCGGCTGCGAAATCCCTACCATTCCGACGCGGCCATTATTATTCGGGACGTTTTTCAGGAGCCATTCAATGGTGTCGTACGCGTCGCTGCTTTCGTCAATATCTTTGGCGTTGCGCTTGTTCGGCACGTGAGGGCGCACCTGCTGGAATTCACCTTCGGACATGTACCGGCCCCGCGCATCCTGATAGACGAATATGAAGCCTTCCTTCTCGAAATGATCAGACGGGCCAAGCGAGGCGCGGTAGTTGTCTATGCCGTAGGGCGCGACGCTGTAGGGCGTTCGCGTCAGCAGGAACGGGTATTTCTGCGAGGCCTCTTTTGGCCCATAGACCGACGTAAACAGCCGCACTCCATCGCGCATCGGAATCATGAATTCATATTTCGTGTATCGCTCGCGCACACGGTCAGCACCGGATGGCGTGGGCGTTTGTGCCGACACGGGCAGCAGTAAAACGACGAGCAGCGCGATTGCACCCGCGCGTTTGATCAAATCAGTCATGTTCTTTTCTCCGAATTTCAACCTCATAATTGTTGCGCCAGCAAATTCAAAAACATCCCGACATCCGTTACCACGCCCACCGTTTGCTGCGACCCGCGATCCGATAGTTTTGTCACTACCGCCGGATTGATGTCCACGCAGACCATTCGCACCCACGACGGCGTCATGTTGCCTGCGCCAATTGAATGCAGCATCGAAGACAAACAGATCACCATCTTCGCGTTCTCAATCTGCCGCGCGTACTCTTCCTGTGCTTTGATCAAATCCATCTCGGTGTCGGGCAGCGGCCCGTCATCACGGATCGAACCGGCCAGCACGAAAGGCACGTTGTTTTTGACGCATTCGTACATTACGCCGTGCTGCAACACACCAGCTTCAACTGCGCCCCGGATCGAACCGTAGCGGTTGATGGTGTTGATGGCGCGCATGTGGTTCTTGTGGCCTTCTTCGATGGGAATGCCGCGTTCCATGTCCACACCGAGTGAGGTGCCGAACAGTTGATGTTCAATGTCGTGAACCGCAATGGCATTGCCAGCGAGCAACGCGTCCACAAACCCGCGACGAATGATCTCGCAGAACGCCGCCGTGCCGCCGGTGTGAATGACTACGGGGCCGGCGACAAAAATAATACGTCCACCTTCCGCCTTCACCTGCCGCATCATCTCAGCGATCTTGCGGACGGCGGTTTCGGTGCGACGCTCGGACGAAATATCGTTTGCCATAAAGGCAAAACCCAGCCGGTCGCGCTCTTTGTATTCCGGCTGAATACGAATGCCGTTCGCGCCGCAAACAATCCAATCGTCCTTCTTCACATCTCGCAACTTGCGGCAGATGGCTATCTTTGCAGGCAGTAGAGACCCAGTTCCCGAAGGTATTGGCGCAGCGCTTTGGTCTTCGGTCAAAACGATCACGCCATCCATCCGCTGCTTGCTGACTTCAAGCCACACGCCATCGCTGCGCGCAAACGTCCGGTGGTTGGTAGTCGAATAGAAATCCTCCGGCACGACACAATCCATCGGCGCGGGCTTGACCGTCGCGTCCGTGATCTTGGCTTGATAACAGCCGAGTTCTACCAGTTCTTCCAGCGTTTTGGCCAACACCTCTTCGCTGGGCGCAATCACGCGCAGGTGCAGCTTCGAGAATTCATCATTCGTACGACCCAGTCTGAATTCAATGACTTCATACACCGCGCCGCATTCGATCACGCGATCCATGACTTTCGCCAGGATCTGCGAATCCACCAGATGGCCTTCGGCTTCGACTATTTCCGAGTAATTCATAGTTATATTGGGGATTGAGGTGACATTTGAAGATGTCCGGCTAAGACCGGACGGCATCAACCTGGTTGCACAGATTTATCCTGCCTTTTGCTTTCGTTCTTCTTCTCATCTTTCTTGATCACGCTAATGTGGCCATCGCCTTCTAAATAACACGTCTTCACTTCATCCGGCGATTCTACTCCCTGCTCGCGCAACTGCCCCAGCAATTCCTCTTTTGTAATCAGCTCCCGTTGCAGGTTGCGTCGCTGGAGTTGCCCATCTTTGATTAACAGCAGTGGAGCTGGGCGTAGCACGCGTTGAAACCATTGGCTTTTGAACCCAAGCCAGTCCAGAAAGTAATTCCAGAAGGCGATGGTCGCGACTAAAACCGCTCCTTCGGTCACTGATTTGTATTCGCTTGCCATAGCATTCTGCGCGGCGTCCGCAACCAGCACCACCACCAGCAAGTCAGCAATGCCCAGCGCACCTGCATCCCGGCGCAAAACACGCAATAGAAGAAAGATAAACAGATAAACCATCGTTCCACGAATAAAGATTTCGGCCAGCGAAATCGAAGGAACGAATATGGACTTCCAATCAATGTGTAAAAGCGTTTCCATACTTTAGATTCCGGTTCCGTAGTTAATTTAGCCCTATCAGCACAAGAAATGCTGACTCTGGCAGCCCACACTGAACTGCCTATCTATGCTGTCGTCTTATTCATCCGTTGGTCGAAAGTTGCAAATCGCGGGTCTTTTCTGACGCCATCCAAAATCGGTTCCACACTTATAAAAGCTAGAGATCCAGACCGTTCTTCATACGATTTTTCCAAACACTCAAACATCCGATCCAGATCGCCAAGTCCCAGATGAACCATGGCGACGAAGTACGAAGACACATATTGGCGCTTCGACAGGCTCTCCAACTGCGCCAGCATCTGGCGGGCTTCGCGGTGTTTGCCTGCTTTGCCGCAGGCGTGGCCTAAGTGCGAAAGGAAGGTGGGGATGCCGCCGGTTAGGTTAACAGCCTTGCGCAGCGAGGCGATGGCGTCATCGTGCCTTCCCTTTTGCAGATAAATCATGCCCAGATGCCAATGGGCAAAGCCGAAGTTCGGATCCATCTCCATCACGCGGCGGACTTGCGCCTGCGCCTCATCGTATCTTCGCGCGAAGTAATACGCCCAGCTCAGGCTGAGCATGGTGAAGAGCGACAGTGGGTCGAGTTCCTGCGCGCGCAAACATTCGCTGATAGCGTTGTCATGCTGGCCCGTGGCTTTCAGGTAGAAGGCGTATCCGTCATGCGCGTTGGCGTAGTTCGGGGTGAGTTCGATAGCACGTTTGAATTGCCGCTCTGATTCGGTGAAATCCCAGTCGTACAGCAAACAGAAAAAACCCAGCGAACAGTGCGCCTCGCCCAGCGTTTCGTCGAGTTCCAGCGCTTTCTGTGCGGCGGCTTTAGCTTTTGGATAGGTGTCGTGCGGCGGTTGACCTCCGGTCGAAGAAGCCAGGAAGGCAAACGCATCGGCCAGCCCGGCATAAGCCAGCCCGTAGTTCGGATCAAGGTCAATGGCTTGCTGAAAATGCTCCACGCCTTTGCGAATCCATTCCGGTGTGCGTTTGCCGGCGTAATGTCGGCCTTTCAGGTACAGGTGATATGCCGCCGTGTTGTCGGTGTAGCGTTTGACCAGGCGCTCGCGCTCTTCGCCGGTCAACCGCAATCGCAGCTTGCGGCTGATCTCCTCGGCGATCTCTTCCTGCAACGTGAAAATATCGGTCAGCTTGCGGCGGTACTGTTCGCCCCACAGTTGCGATTGCTGCACGACGTCAATCAATTCGGTTTTGACGATCAGCGAATCGCCGAGTTGAAGCACGCGACCTGTCAGCACGGCACGTACGTTCAATTCGCGCCCGGCCTGTTGCGGGTCTACCTCGGTGCCCTTGTAACGGAAGACCGTGCTGCGCGGAATGACTCGCAATTTGGGCAATTGCGACAAACTGTTGATGATGCTTTCGGTGATGCCTTCAGACAGGTATTCCATCCCTGGGTCGCTGCACGCATTGGCCAGTGGCAGGATCGCCAGCGAATCAATTTCGTTGAGCGAGCCTGACGAACGTTGCGGAAAAGACGAATAACCAGTTGGCAGAATGCTCGTGTTGGACTCATTCGAAAAACCTCGCGTGAGGGCTTCGCTGAACAAACTGCCACTGCCGGGCGTTTCTGCCCGAAGCATCTCACTGCGGCTTAGCCGCGCAAGCTCCGTCTCAAATTCCAACCGGCTCTTGATGTGCTTCAGATCGCTTAAAAAGCTTTTGATCGTCTGGTAGCGCTCCTCGCAATCCTTTCGCAGGGCTTTGCTTAAACTCCACTCGAGTTCCGCCGGAATGCTGGCGACAGTATGCGACGGCGGCGGCGGCTCGCTGAGCAGGATTGCGGCGATTACATCGCTGGCGGTTTTGCCAGCAAACGGCAGTCTTCCGGTAATCATCTCATACAGCAGTACCCCAACACTGAAGATGTCACTGCGCCCATCAACGGTGACGCCCCGCGCCTGTTCGGGCGACATATACGTCACCGTGCCCATGACCGTGCCGGGTTCGGTCTGGGCGTGAATTCTCGTCTCGGCCTCGATGTCTACTTTGCCATCCGTTTTCTCGGTCAACTTGGCCAAGCCGAAATCCAGCACCTTCACATATCCGTCCGGGCGAATCATTATGTTTTCAGGTTTGATGTCGCGGTGTGTGATGCCTGCTTCGTGCGCGGCCTGCAAGGCGCTAATGATCTGAATCGAAATTTCCAACGCTTCGCGCAAGTCCATCCCGCTGGACTTCAATGAAAAACGCAGCGTACTTCCTGGAACGAATTCAAGGGCGATGAAGTGAACGCCCGCCTCTTCGCCGATTTCATAAACTGTGATGATGTTCGGATGATTGAGCGCCGATGCCGCACGCGCTTCCTGTTCAAAGCGGGCTAGGCGGTCAGGATTTTGCGTATATTCCGCAGGCAGGATTTTCAGCGCCAGTTTGCGGCCAAGACGCCCATCTTCAGCCAGATAGACTTCACCCATTCCGCCCGCGCCGAGTTTTTCCAAAATGCGATAGTGTGAAATCTTTTGAGCAATCACTTGGCTGTTTCGAGATTGTTAAGCCGTTGTTCAAGGTAACTTTCTGTCAAGTGATGGTACGCCTGTGCACTATGTTCTACCGAACGCAATGCCGCGCCAGACAGCTCTTTCTTAACGACTGCGGGCGAACCGGCGGCCAACATTCGCGGGGGAATGATCGTGCCGGGCGTGACGACGCTGCCAGCGGCAGTCATCGCCTGTTCGCCAACGACGGCTTGATGCAGAACAATGGAACCCATACCAACGACCGCGCCATTTTCAATCGTGCAGCCTTCCAGCAATGCGCCGTGCCCGATGGTCACATCTTCCTTGATAATAGTGGAAATTTCCGGCGTGGTGTGGATGACCGAATTGTCCTGCACATTCGATCCGCGCCCAATGACGATGCGGCCTTCGTCGCCGCGCAGCACCACACCGTACCAGATGCTAACGCCATCGCCGATTTCCACATCTCCAATAATGGTTGCGGTCGGCGCGATGAACACGTTCTGGCCAATGCGGGGCCGTTTGCCTTTGTATTCGAAGAGCATATTGGTTGCTTGCGTTAATGATTTGATGATGACTTGACTGCCTTGATAATCGCCGCCTGACGCGCCCGATCTTTTTCTAACCGGTCACGAGCGGTGATGTAAAACTGATGAAAGTATCCGTACATGGACCAGCAAGACGAGATCACCACCAGCCACAAAAGCCCGCGTCCGGCCCCATAAAGCAGCACGCGCCAATCCAGCCAATTCATTTCAATCGGGCCGAAGAAATGATTGAGCGCCTGGCTCATCTCCGGCACCGTCCAGAATGTGAAGATTGGGAATGCTTTGGTTTCAACGGGCGGGCCGCCATTTACTGACGAGGTAATCAGAAATGCGATGGTCACGACTTGGGAAAACATCTTGAACTTGCCGGCCTTCGACGCTGGGATCGTCCAGCCTTCAGTAGCAGCGAGCGAACGCAGGCCGGAAACGGCGAATTCACGTCCAATTATAATCACCACCGCCCAGGCCGGAGCCAGACGATTTTCAACCAATGAAATCAATGCCGCAGAGATCAACAGTTTGTCGGCAATCGGGTCAAGCAAGGTGCCAAGTTTGGAGACCTGATGCCGTCTGCGTGCTACCCAACCGTCCATCGCATCGGTGATCGCCGCAAATAAAAATAGCGTTACTCCCGCAATATGCTGTGGTAGACCGACGTAATCTTCCGAAAACCTGGTCAGCAGCACCACCACCAACACCGGCACGATGAAAATACGCAGGAGTGTGAGCAGATTGGGAAGGTTCATTGGTAAGTTGTCAGTTGTCAGTGGTTAGTGGTTAGTGGTTAGTGGTTAGTGGTGATTGTGCGCGAACGTCCGGCAACTGACAACTGACTACTTACCCCCGAAACTTATTGGTAATCGGCATGCGGCGGTCACGTCCAAAGGCGCGGGGAGTGATTTTGATACCGGGCGCGGCTTGGCGGCGCTTGTATTCGTTCAGGTCAACCAGCCGGGCGATGCGGCGGACGGTCGCTTCGTCGAAACCTGGGGCGCTGGCTTTCTCAGCGATGATTGCTTCGATGCTCCAGTCTTCTTCGACATACAAATCAAGAATCTCATCCAGCACTTCATACGGCGGCAGCGAATCAGTGTCTTGCTGGTCTTCACGCAGTTCGGCGGAAGGCGGACGAGTGATGATGTATTCGGGGATGGTGAGTTTGCCGTCTCTTTTGTTGATGTAATTGCACAGCTCATAGACCAGCATCTTCGGCACGTCTTTGATGACCGCGTAACCGCCGCACATATCGCCATACAGCGTACAATAACCAACGCTGACTTCGCTCTTGTTGCCGGTGGTCAAAACCATCGCGCCGAATTTGTTCGAGACGGCCATCAGGATGTTGCCGCGGATGCGAGCCTGTATGTTCTCTTCGGCGACGCCCATCGACGTGCCGTCGAAGATCGGCCCAAGCATCTTCAAATATTGGTTGAACGTTTCTTCGATGGGAACGACGTGGTAGGCAACGCCCAGGTTTTCTGCTAACGCTTTGGCATCGCGCGCGCTTTCGCTGGCCGAAAAGCGCGTCGGCATAAAGACGCAGGCGACGTTTTCAGCTCCCAGCGCATCCACAGCTACGCAAGCCACCAGTGCCGAATCCACGCCGCCGGACAATCCAATTACAACGCTCTTGAAGCCGTTTTTGCAGATGTAATCGCGCGTGCCCATGACCAGCGCGCGGTAAACTTCAGATGGAAGCGCCAGCGCTTCAGCCTGTGGCGTTGCCAGCTTGGGTTTCTCAGTCTCAAATGGTTGGGCACGCAACGGAATCTGCTGAACGCTGCTGATGCCATTTCCAATCTCGATGCGGTCCTGGCGGCGGCGGGGATCGTGCAAACGTTCTTTGAAAACGCGCTCGGCGTTCAGGTCGGCGACGATCAAATCCTCTTCAAACAATTTGCCGCGCGCCACAATCTGGCCGCGCTCGTCAATCACCAGGCTTTGCCCATCGAAGATCAGTTCGTCCTGCCCGCCAACCA
>JBDSAM010000481.1:0-5206 GCA_039922135.1 Blastocatellia bacterium | reverse complement strand
GGTTGGTGATCTTTACTTTAGCGCCGGGAATGATTGCGCTATTGGCGTCTTTGACCGTGCCCTGAATGGTGCCGCCGCCCGCGCTGGATTGCGCGTTGGCGATAACGGCTGCCAGCGCCGCGGTTATGACCAGCAACAGCGCCTTCGAAACGAATGACCCAATGCCTGATTTCAACATAATGTAACCTCCTCGAGATAAAGCATGGAGTCCAGGCTTTAGCCTGCTGGCTCAAATTAGCTCGCGACCGAAGCAGCAGTCTGAAGGCTGAACTCCATGCTTTTTATTTCAGATACCTCTCAGCGAATAACCTTGCCCTTGACCCCAAGGACTTGAGCCGCGACAAGGTTATTGCCAAAATGGGTGAAGTCTTTGAATTGCCACACATTTTTTTTGTCCCGCGTGACTTCGATCAGTTGAGGGTTGTCGGGTCCGGCATGCGTGTTGCCGATGATCAGATTGCCATTGGGTAACAGTTGTAATGTTGTCATCCAAGCAAAGGTGATTCCTGGCAGTTCTTTTTGATCAATGCTCCAAATGATCTTTCCGGCAGGCGTCACTTCAAACACGCGATTGTTATTGCCGCCCGCAATCATCGTATTGCCGTTTGGCAAACGAATCGCGCCGAAGACCTCGACGCCATGCCCTTCAACACCATGGCCGTCCGAACGAGGGCGATTGTTCAAATCCAGAGCGTATTCCCAAATCACTTTGCCCGTGCGGTCATATTCCCGCACTTTACCTTCGCCTTCCTGGCAAACCAGATAGCTGCCATTGGCCAGTGGGCGAACCATTCGCGTGTCGCGATGCGAATTTGGTTTGACTACGGTCAGCGGAATTTCGTGAACGATCTTGTCGTCCTTGTCTACTTCGATAATGCGCGAGTTGCCGCTTTCAGAGATCATCGTCAGGCCGTTCTTCAGCCGTTGATACGAATGAATCTCGACCTTGCCGCTGTTGCCTTCTTTCGGTTTCGATTCGTGCTGCCAGACGATCTTCTTATCGCGATTCATTTCAACCACAGTCGTATAGCTTGTCTGATAGAGCACGTTTCCATCGGGGAGCATCTGAATATCGTGAATCTCGCGGGCAGGATTTTTAACTTCCCACTCGACTTCGCCTTTTGCATTCACAATGCGGATATGACCGCTATCTGCGCCCAATACTTTGTAATTGCGCGCGGCACCGTCCGTAGATGTTTTTTTGTCCTGCGCTGCGGCAGGCAGTAATAAAAGTGCGGTTAAGCAAACCGCAATGATGACGTTTCTCAAGGCTCAACTCCTTTTGTGAAAACTTTGTTCAATGATGTTTTGGGTTCGCCGGAATTCGGCGGCGCGAAGCAGGTGGCCAGCTTATAACGATTGGCCCTGATGTGGATAGACCAAATCAGATCTTCAGTTATGAATTTATCAAGATTTCTGAGATGCCTATCTTTTGTGCTATCGCGTAAGACAGGGCAGAGGAAACGACAAAGCGACAATTTCTGCGATGGCGTTTTCTGTTATCCGGCTTTCCGGCCTTTCTGCTTCAAGGTATGATTTTAATCGTCCGGCAACCCAAAGCTGTTTGCCAAACGTCACAGCCTCCCTTGCTCCCCGGAATTGGCAAAGATTGCTCTAGCTCATGGTCGAAAACCTGAGACGAGGAAAGATATATGTCAGCAGTAACAGCGGTCCGCATATTCATTTTATTCGCAATACTTTTTTTCCTTGGCGTAGACCGGTATCAGATGCCGGTAAGTCTGGCGCAATCGCAAAGTATTCCCCCGCCGCCTTCTGCGCGCGCTGATCGCTTCGGCATCTATAACTGGAACATCAATGACGCGGCGATGCCTGTATCGTCCAATCAGCTTGAATGGGGCACTGAGTTGATTGCGGGGCTGGGCACGCGAACGATCCGCGTCACGCTGGCAACGCGCGATGATTACCGGCTGGGGTTGCCGAACAATCTTGATCTGGTGCAACTCGCGCAACTGCCCGCCTACGACAAGGTGTTGCGGGATGCACGGTTCAAGACCGTCATGCTGACCACCTATTCGCGCGGCGCGATGGCCAGCAACTGGGCTGATGGCTATACGCAGGCGGAATACGATGCCGAACGCGACGAGATGCGGCGCTTGGGCGAATACCTGCTCAACAATCCCGCCTTAGCGGGCAAAACATTTATCCTGCTGAATTGGGAGGGCGACAATGCGATGGCGTTGTGGCCGAACAAACGCACGGTGTGGGATTACTACGTCAACTGGATTCGCGCCCGCGTTGAAGGCGTCAAGCTGGCGCGGCAGAAATATACGGCTTCAAGCGCAAAACTTTTTTCCGGGCTTGAATTCAATCAACTGCGAAGCTGGCAGACGGGCGAGCCATGCGGCGCGCCAATCAGCGATCCGCTGCGCGTTGATCCGCTGAAAAACCGCTGCGTGATTGATTACGTAGCTCCACAGGTCGAAGTGGATTACTACTCGTATTCCTCCTGGCGCAGCCTGGACGACAAAGTAGGCAATCCGGCCGAAAGCTTGAAGCAGCGTTACAAGACCGACCTGACGTTTGCGCTGTCGCTGATCAAAGCTAAACGCCCCGATGTCGGCCAGCAGAATTTCATTCTGGGCGAATACGGATTCGAGCGCGCGACATACGGCGAATGCAACGCGGCCAATCACGCCAGCGAAATGTTTGACGCGCTGGAAGGCGCGGACGCCTTTCAGGCATCGTATGCGATCTTCTGGCAGATCGTGGACAACGCGCCGTTTTACGGCGTCGGGGTGGATTCTTTTGGTTTATACCGCACGCGTGATGGGCAACTGGGCTTGTCGTTAGCCGGTCAGAACTTCAAGAAGCGGTTAGCGGGCGAGGCGGCGACCAGCTACGCGGGTTGCCCTCAGCTTCGCACCTCACCCGAACTGGGCGTGTTGAATTCGCTGGGCGCGCCAGACTTTCAGATCAATCCTGACTCAGTGGTTTCAATCTACGCGCAGGGCTGTTGCGAAAATGTCACTGCACCGTTTTCAGCCACGGGCAATACAGTGCATTTCGACCAGACCGCCCGGCATTACACGCTGCCACGGGATAATGCCCAGGCGTTTTATGAATCGCCGTCGCAGATCAATTTCTCAATGCCCGCGCAAATGCCGGAGGGGCGGCGTGCCGGCTGGGCGCGCGTGTATGTCACAGACGCGCGCGGCTACGATTCAAACGCTCAGACGATTGCGGTGACCTGTAGCGATTGTCCGCGTTTCGTCTCTTGCGGTATCCTCGAATTGAACTACCAAACGTTGCAGATCGCTCCTGGCGACGTGGTGACGCTGACCGGCCAACAATTTTCGCCCAGCGGAAACACCATCGTCATCGAACAGCGTGTCACACAGCGCGCGTATCAACGATGGACATTGCGCGACAACTTCATCAGCGAATCGGCCACTCAGTTTGTCGTTAAATTGCCAACCGACTTGGTCGCTGAACGCGAGACGATTTTGTATGTCGTCAACGCGCAAGGCCGCGAATCCACCGAGGCAATTATCCCTATCTCTCAGCCTTGCCTGTCGGGCGATTGTCCAGCGCGATTGAAACCGTGCCAGGCGATTGCGCCCGAATCCCCATCAGGCTTGGGTGCAGGCCAACTCGCCTCAATCTCCGGGCGATTCTCTCCCAGCAGCAACAAGGTCATTATCGAACAGGTGGACTCGCAGAATCGCGTCTACAAGCATGAACTGGCGTCAGGCGCGCGCTTCTGGAGCGAAAGCGATAAGCGAATCCTGTTTGCATTGCCCGGGACGCTGTTTGCCGGGCGCGCAATGCTTTACGTCGTGGATGCGCAAGGACGCGAATCGCGCGCGCAGGAAATCAATATCCTGCCCGGCTCTCTGGCCTTCGTATCTTCGGCCAATTACCGCACTGGCACGCTGGCAGTCGAATCGTTGGCGACGATCTTCGGCGGTGCGATGGCTACTGCAACACAGGTTGCCACTTCGACACCGCTGCCGAACGAGATCGCCGGAACGCGCGTCGTTATTAAGGATGGTGCTGGCGTCGAACGCGACGCGCCTCTATTTTTCGTTTCACCGACGCAGATCAATTTCCAGGTTGCCGCTGGCACAGCCACCGGCAATGCGACCATCACAGTCTTCAGTGGCTACGGCTCTTACTCTTCCGGTCAAATCCAAATCGCCAGCGTCAGCCCCGGCCTGTTCACAGCCGATGCAACCGGCAAAGGCGCAGCAGCAGCAGTCGTGCTGCGCATCAAACCTGATGGTTCGCAAGCTTATGAACCAGTGACCGTGTTTGATCCAGCGAAAAACGCGATGGTTCTGCGCCCGATTGATCTAAGCCCGGCGACGGATCAGTTATTCTTGATTTTGTTTGGGACCGGCATTCGTAACCACAGCCGGCTTTCTGCCGTGACAACCAATATTGGCGGCGTGGCGATTCAGTCCACATTTGCCGGAGCGCAAAATGATTTCGTTGGACTTGATCAAATCAACCTGCCTTTACTACACAGCTTGGCCGGGCGCGGCGAAGCGGACGTTGCTGTCAATGTGGACGGGCTGTCCGCGAACGTCGTGAAGATCAGTATCAAATAGCTCTGGGAGCGCACGCGGCGCGCGTGCGGATTTCGACAGTCAGTGCTTAAAATAGACAATGGCCTCTCCTAACGCCTGCACATGCGCCGCGTGCACTCCCAGGCTAAAGCTGGTTTGCCGCGCGTCTTGTCAGGGTTTTGGCCAGCGACTACACTGCGCCCCTCGTTTCAGAAATCAACATCGTCAACAATTCGAACCGAAAATTTGCAAGGAGAAGTGAGAATGCAGTTAGGCATGATTGGGCTGGGCCGAATGGGCGGCAATATGGTGCGCAGGCTGATGAACAACGGGCACGAATGCGTCGTGTTCGATTTGAATCCCGAAAGCGTCAAGGCGCTGGAAGCGGATGGCGCAAAGGGAGCGCGTTCGATGGAAGATTTGGTCGGGAAACTAACCAAGCCACGCGCTGTCTGGGTGATGGTTCCGGCAGGCGATCCTACAGAGAAGACCGTGGACGCGCTATCAAAATACATGTCCGGCGGCGACATCATCATTGACGGCGGCAATTCTCACTTCAAAGACGACATCCGGCGCGCGCAGACGCTGAACGAAAAAGGCATTCACTACATTGACGTGGGAACCAGCGGTGGTATCTGGGGAGCTGAGCGCGGTTACTGTCTGATGATCGGCGGGGA
>JBDSAM010000480.1:0-8509 GCA_039922135.1 Blastocatellia bacterium | reverse complement strand
CAGGACTTGATGAAAGATTGCTTCAACGTGCTTGCGCGGAAAGTCGTAATGAACACCTTCTGAAGCATCATCAAAAAGCGAGTACCCAGCCGAGCGCAACAACTCTGTTTCGCCTTCTTCAAAGTATTCAAAGATGCGCGGGTAATGCAGCCGCCCTGCCGCATCAGCGTCGGCCCAGCGGATTCGCCGCGTCAATTCAATTGAAGCCATTCATTCTCCAGTTAAATAAATGAAGTGCAGTTCATTCCTGAGAGCGCACGCGGCGCGCGGGCAGTTTTCGCTAGTCAGCACTTGGAAAGAGAGATGGCGCATTGCCACGCTTACACGCGGGCCGGGGGCGCTACCAGATTTTCACTTGGCCAGTTTCTCGACGATTTCATAAAAGAACTTTACGCCGTTAACAAACGCCTTCTGGCCAATGCGTTCGTCATTGCCGTGGAAGCCGCTACCCAGTTCGCGCGGCGGCGCAATGAAGGGCGAAAAGCCATAGCTGTGCACGCCCAGATCGCGAAAGAAATGACTGTCGGTGAATCCAGCCAGCACTGGATAGGTAATCACCGCGCCCGGATACTGATGTTTGACGGCTTCGCCTACAGTCTTGACCAGATTGGTATCAACTGGTGAAGCGTTCGCCGCGAAGGTCAATACGGGTTCAATTTTGATGTTGTCGTCATTGATCACGCCGCGCAGTTCAGCGATCCATCGGTCAAGCTTTTCGCCTGGCACAACGCGGGTGTCAATTTCAGCGTAAGCCGAAGGCGGGATGACGTTGACCTTGTTGCTGCCGGAAAGAATCGTGACGGAGATTGTGTTGCGCAACAACGCCCGCGCACCCGGATCGCGCTCCACCTGTTTCAGAAAGACTGGGTCTTTGATGGATTCGCGGAAGTTGGCGTACTTGTCTGCCGCGCCCTCAGGCATCAGCGGCGCCATTGCGCGAAAGGCCTGCTCTACTGAAGGGGTTAATTGCACCTGCGGTTCGTAATCGAGCAGCTTGTTCAATGCGCGCAGCAATCGGTTTACTGCGGAATTCGGACGTGGTACCGAACCGTGCCCCGGCTCACCCGTAGCCGTCAGCCGCAACCACGCCGGAGTCTTTTCTGCTGGGCCAACGCCGACGGCCAAGACCTTGCCGTTCGCATCCACGACGTTATTGCCACCTTCATTGAACAGGAACTCGGCGTTGGCAATCAGTTCCGGATGATTTTTGGCAAACCAGCCTGCGCCTTGCACTCCACCCGCTTCTTCGTCGGCAGTGGCCAGAAAGATTACATCGCGTTTAAGTGGGACACTCGCGCGCTTCAATGCCAAAAGAGCCACAAACTGTGCGATGCCCAAGGATTTCATATCCATCGCGCCGCGGCCGTAGATAAAGCCATCTTTGATCTGGCCGCCAAAAGCGCCGGCAGTCCAAAACTCCGGACTATGCGGGACAACATCGGTGTGGTTGAGCAGGATCAGAGGCCGTTTGCTTCCATTACCCCGCACACGCGCCCACAGCGTGCCGCGTCCGGGAAACGGTTCGAAGACTTTGTACTCAATAGCTTCGCGTTTGCAGATTTCAGCAAAGAACTGCGCCGCGCGTATCTCATTGCCCGGCGGGTTGGTTGTATCGAGCTTCAGATACTGAATAAACAGGTCAAGCGCTTCCTGCTGCGCGGCCTCCCAACCAGTAGCCGGCCAGATAATCTCTGGTTGGTTGACTCCTGTTTCGGAAGCGACAGTAATTGCGATAGGGCTTGCGGCGATCAACACGGACAACAGGCCGAGTAATACGGCTTGGCGAATTTTTGACATTAACAGTCTCCGGTGTGTTTGCGAATGATTGGATGCCCAGCGGCAAAGAGCGGACATCTTAAGCTGCGTATTCAAGCCGCGCCAGCTTTTGCCTGACTGAATTTTGCTAGATTGAATTTTCATTGACACGCCATCACGCATTGACTAGATTGCGCGGCGTCCCTCAGCAAAACTTTCTGTAGTTCCAGTCTAAATCTTGCGGAGAAATTCATGAGCGAATTTAAGCAGCAGAGACAGCCGGACAAATCAGGATTAACTGCCGTCAGAATCGCCCTGTTGATTGCCGGCAAGGATCGCTCGCCGGATAATAGTTTCGCCAATGCGTCCGATGCTCAAAATATCTGCGGCCTCAGCCCTGCCGATCAGCAGATCCTCCAACGCCTGGAACAGCTCGGCTATACAGTTGAAACGATTGAATACGATGGGAACAAAAAGTTGGATGCAGGCAGAGCCTACGACAAGGCACTAGTCTTTATCTCGTCCACGCTGAAGCTTGATGAGTATGTTCAGCAAACGTTCTGCCCGGCGCTCAACAAAATCCCAACGCCCGTCATCGTCTCGTCCGCCGAGTTATTCGCGCCAATGCGGATGACCATCGAGGACTGTGGCCGGAATCCTGAGGAAACGAATAGATTGCGAATCTTCGAGGACGATTCGCGCAGCCACCCAATGGCGGCGCGGCTTTACGGGTCGGTTGCCATCAGCGCCAAGCCGGACAACAAGCCGGTCAAAGTGAATTGGGGCAGACCAAGCGACAAAGCCATTAAGATTGCCTTTCCCGATCCACAACAGACTCAGGAGCGTAATCCGCCAGCCTCAGCCGTCGCGCCCCAGTCGCTTCCCAATCAGGATCGGTTGGCCATCTTCGCATACGAAAGTGGCAGGTTTATGTGCGGAATCAACGCGGCTGCGCGGCGGATCGGATTCTTTCTGCACGACGAGACGGCGAATGATCTGACCCTGCAGGGTTGGGTGCTGTTGGATGTTGCGGTCGCCTGGGCGACAGCAGAGAAGGCCAAATCATTCGACCGCGTTTATCGCCACGAATGGCGAGAGATTCGCCGCCGACGCACCAAACAGCGTTATCAAGAGATGGAGAAGGAATTGTCGGAGAAGAGTAAGGCCAAACAGATAGAGAAAAAACTGGCGGCTGATCGGATCAAGGCCCAGCCGACGGATAAGGAGCTGATCGAGATCGAGGCGCAACAGAAACAGAACAAGAAGCGGTTGGACGAACTCAATCGTCCACCCGAAGCGCCCCCAGTCAATCTGACCGGCCTGGCGCTGTCTGGCGGCGGCATTCGCAGCGCGACGTTCAATATGGGCTTGCTGCAAGGGTTCAACGAGCATGGCTGGCTGCGGATGTTCGATTATCTTTCGACCGTCTCAGGCGGCGGCTTTATCGGCGCGTGGTGGAGCGCGTGGCTTTCGCGCAGCTATGCGGACATACCAGACGAATGGCTCAACCACGACGCCCTGCCAGGCGACAAAAACAAGGAACAACGCGATGAGCTGGAAAAAGAACTGAAAGTAAAGCTGCGCTTCAATCCGAATCAAGTCCGCAACGCGCGTGGCTTTCTTCGCCGCCTGATGCTCGCTTCGAAAAACAGCGATGACCCTCGCCAGAAACTATCTATCGAACTCTGGAATCTGCTTGCCAGTGCGCCAGCCGATCCTCCCGCCAGCTCAGCCCAGCATCTGACATTGCAGAAGTTGCTCGAAGAGTTTTTCCCTTCCGAAATCAAAGAGAGTTCCTTGCAGGTGAAGTTGCGAGCCATCAGCCACAGAGCGTCGCTTCAACAACTTTTCAAAGACAGGTTCAATCAGGAGCAATTGGACGAAAAGATTAACAAAAAGCCCGGCGAGATTGTTGATGCGCTGATTGAAGCTGCGTTCGACTGGCTTAATGACCGGCTCTTTGGTAACGGAAAAGGAATAGCTGCAACGACGATCTACAGTTGGGAGCTTTTCCAAGCGGAGGGCATTGAACTGCCGATACAGACCTACCATTTGTCGCAGAACTGCCCAGAGGATTACCGCAAGCTGCAACTGAACCGGCTGCTGCTGGAAGAGGTCTATCCGTACGACCTGGGTCGCGGCGTCTTTCCCCTTCAGGAACAGATTGATCCGCAACGCATTGGCTTGCAGGAAGCTGAGGTGGCGCGCGGCCAATGGGTCAATCAGGAAGCCGCCGTGGATGTGCTTTCGGCTGGGCGTGATCCGCTGCATCACCTGCGACTGTTTGCCAATTACCTGACGCCGCAACGCGGAGTTCTGAGCCACGATACATGGCGCGCCGTTTCGACCTTCTCGCGCAATCTGCTGCTGACGTGGGTCGTACTGCTGCCGTTGCTGGTCGTGGTGGTCTTGCTCGGCCAAGTCTATTTTGTCCTCACAGAGTCTTCAGCCAACAATTTTCTGAGCTTTGATTCATGGATGCATTCCAGCAGTAATCATTCGCTAGCGGAACTGGCGAAACTGGCCGCCTATCCGCTGGGGCTGTTGCTGAGCTGCGCGCTGGCGCTGGCAATCCCCTGGTTGATGATACCGGAGGGCGACCCGTGGGAAGCGGATGAAAAGCGATGGTGGCGTGTCAGAAATCCGAAGTGGTGGGCCGGGAAATTAAGGAATATAACAGCATTGTTGTTAGCCATAGCCACTACACTGCCCGCTTTTCGCAAACACGGCTGGCATCGCGCGGACTATGCCTATTGGATTTTGATCCCTCTGCTCTTCACGCTCTCTCTGGTGATTTACGGATATCTATTGAACCGATCCAGTTCTGGACAGAGGCAATGGGAGCTTTACGTTCGGCACACCCATCTGACGATCACGCATTCAGCGGTGTTGGTATTGCTGGTGGTACTGACGCTGGTGCTGGGCGTGGCGGGTTTTGGGCCAGCATTGATTGATTACCTGCTTAACACTAGATACCCCAAACGAGTAAGTCTGGCTGGGCTGCTGGTCATCCTATCGGTGGCTGCCATGATCTTTACTGCCATTAAAAGCTCGCCATCCAGCGTCAGCGACGCGAAACGCAGGCGGAGGCCAGGGGCCAGAAACCGCGTCATTTTTGCCATAACGCCGCCCTTGGTGTTGATCGTTATGGCCATTCTCTTCTCCTGGCTGATACACAACCTGATCGGTTCACTGGCTCACGATAATGACCACAGTATTCGCAAAGGACTGGTTCTGGGCACCTGTCTTGGCATTGCCTTTTCCTTCTTTCTGGTGGTGACCGAGATGAGATGGGAAGGACGTTTTCCGCGGCTTCTGTTGCTTATTTTGTGGGTGGTTTTCGTTCTTTGGGGCGTCGGGGCGCTGGCCGAAATTGTAGCCTGTACAAAGTGCTGCGAACCCAAAGCGGTTTCTGCTGGCCACATGTTTGGATGGGCATGCCAACAGATAGATGAGAGGACGCATTGGCAGCAAAGTTTTTTGGCCGACTACGTAAATGCTCCTATCCTAGCCAGGTTTGGCTATGGAGCGATCCTGCTGGCCTGGCTGGCAGGATTGCTGATCGGCCTGCGCTTCGTCTTTCCAGATTCACTGCGCTGGAAAGATTGGCTTACCCGTTTGATCCATCTGAACAAGTTCGATGACCAATCCCCATCACCGCAACCGCAGCCCGCTTCAAGGCAGCAAACTACCATTCGTTGGGCCAAACCTTCCCTGATGGTCATCTGCTGGCTGGCTGTTGGAGCATCGGTGGTCGTCTGGTTCAGGTATGGCAGAGGAGAGCTTCAGCCGTTAGCTGTCTTTTCGGAAAGGATATTTGTCGCGTGGGGATTTTTTATGTGCGCGATGATCGCGGTCTTCGAGATTTTCTTCAGCCGCGGCAATAACGTGCGCGCGCGTTTCCTGCTGACGGGGATTTACCTTCTGCTTTTGATGTTTTTGCTGCTCGACCTGTCTCACTCTTCCAGCAATTACGAGGTCAGGCGTGTCGTGTTCGGGCTGCTGGGAGTGTTGCTCAGTTGGGTGATTGTGCTGGGCTGGACGGCTGACCCCAATCAACTTTCAATGCATCAGTTTTACCGGGCGCGATTGGTCCGCGCCTATCTGGGCGCGTCCAACTTCCGTCGCAGTGTCGATCGCCGGGCTATTACGCAATCGGTGGCCGGCGATGACGTGCGGATCAAAGACCTGGAGAACTCTTATCGCGGCGGGCCGTATCACATCATCAACACGACGCTCAATCTGGTGGGCGGCAGCGATCTGGCGACTACGCAGCGTTCAGCGGCGGTCTTCACGCTGACCAAAAACTACTGCGGTTCGTCGCGCACTGGGTACCGCGATACGCGCGAGTATATGAACGGCCAACTCACGCTTGGCACGGCCGTAGCCATCTCAGGCGCGGCGGCCAGCCCCAGCATGGGTTCAATCACGCCCAGCGCGGCGCAGGCAATGCTGATGACTTTGCTCAACGTCCGCCTGGGCTTCTGGGCGCCGACGCCCAACAAAGACTATTGGCAGGAATCGCAGGCGCGGTTGTGGCCGTTCCTGATGCTGCGCGAATTTTTGTCGCAAACCAACGATCTGGCCTCGCACTGCTATTTGACGGATGGAGCGCATTTTGAAAACACCGGACTCTATTCGCTGGTCGAGCGCGGCTGCCGGTTCATTATCATCTCCGATTGTGGCGCAGACCCTAACTTAAAGTTTCACGATCTGGGTGAAGCCATCCGCCGCTGCCGAATCGATTTCGGCGCTGAGATTGATTTGAAGATTCACCCGTTCTTGAAAAAGAGCACCGGCGAATCCTCATCACATTTCGCCTTTGGCAAGATCAAATATTCCCGCCGTCACTTTGAATCGCTGCACTACGAGAATCTGGACGATGACGCGCGCGAAGGCGTCCTGATCGTCCTGAAGCCGGTGCTGACGGGCGACGAAGACGCCGACCTGTCGCAATACGGCCGCGAAGACGCACACGGCTTCCCTCATCAAACCACAGCCGACCAGTGGTACGACGAAGCGCAGTTTGAAAGTTATCGCCGGTTAGGGCAGATCACCGCGCACGCGCTGATTGAGCGTCTGGAGAAGGAAGACAAGAAATTGAAAGATATCGGCCACCAACTGAAGACCGGCAGTTCTGTTTCGAGCGAAGATGTGAGGAGGCCTTTTGACCTGGCAAAGAAGATCCTCGAAAAGGAAGCCCAGTATAAAAAGGCTGAGGTCATATCTGTTAAGGATGAAGATGAAGAGACCACTTCCAATAGCTAACCGCCAGATGCAGCGCGCAGCACGCTTGCAGAGACTGTTGCGCGAAACGGCGCTGCAACCGGCGCGCGAGCGCGGAACCTAGCTAGGCCAAGAAGGCTTGTGGCCGAAAGAACGCCAGCAGGTCGTGCCATCGTCCAGCAAACAGAACATCTTTCAATCAAACTCAGCGCGATTATTGGAAGGTTCAACGCCAAATCGGCCAACGATGATCTCAGCTTTGAAATAGTTTTCGCCCTTAATAGGGCTTGCAGAAATGCGGCGCAACATAGCGATCTGACCAATGTGCGTCAGCGCATCGGCAATCGGCCCTTGAAACAGCTTTTCAGCAGGTGCCAGCAATGGTTCCTCCGAAGCCAAATATTGATCGAAGGCTTCGAGCACACGGGAAAATCGCGCCGTCTCTTCTGCCCAGGCCAATGGAGCCGAGCCTCGCCAAGCGTACTCGCCCTTCGCCAGAAGCAGCGCCCAATCAAACAGGTCACCAATATGCGCCAGAATCTGCGCCGGGGTTTTGACAGGAATGATCGCCAAATTCTTGTCAGGCCCATTCACACAAAACTCGGCGAAGCTTTCCGGCGCATTGGCAATAGCTTTTTTGCCGCGATAAGCCACTGTGGCAATAGCATGGCGCAGCATCTGCCGCCCAGTATTCGAAGATGCATTTGAAGATGTGTTGATCGTTTCGTCCATTGAATAACTCCCTATGGTACAAGCTTCCTGCATCAAGCGTGTCTTTCAAAATAATCCTACTGCCAAAATACTCCTACTGCCTTTTGAATTTTGACTTGATGTTCTCGACAAACTTATTCCGCGCCGTCCCGAGTTGCGCCACAACCTCTTCAAAAGGCAATCCGGCGGACTCGCGCGCAGCGGCAATTATCGTCTGGCATTCGTTGCTGTCCATATATCGCGCGGCATCCAGCAGCATTGCCTCATCCTCTTCTGGAACGACCAGAAAGCCGTGCTTGTCGGCGTGGATCAATTGCCCTGGGTTCACGCGCCGTCCGAAGACTTCTACCTCGCCGCCCCAGCGCACAGGCCACGAATAGGCGTGACCGACGCACATCCGCTTTGCCAAGGCCTTGAAGCCGGCGTAGTACATATCGTCCACATCGCGTATGCAGCCATCCACAATTGTCCCGACGCATCCCAGCGCGCGATGCACGTTGGCGTTGACCTCGCCCCAAAACGAGCCGACGAAATTCGGCTTATCTAAATCCTGTACGACGACGATTTTCGGCCCCGGCACGCTGGCCACATAACGCCGGTATTCATCCCACGCGTTCGGATTATTTTTACGGTGTTCCGCATTCCCTGGCTGGCAGATAACCGTGACCGCATAGCCGACCATCGCGTCCATCTGCGGCATGAAATCAGTGGTCTCTTCCAGGTTGAACCCATCTCGCCCGGCATCGTGCTTGGTGATCTGCTCCCAGCCGTTATAAATCGTTGGCGTGTTCCAGCGCCGCAGTTCCAGCAATTCGCC
>JBDSAM010000479.1:0-5014 GCA_039922135.1 Blastocatellia bacterium | reverse complement strand
ACAACTAAAGCGTTTTCGTAAACTTTTTCCAGAAAGCCAGCACCCAATGTATTGCTCACTTTTATAGCACAACCAATGATGGCTTCGGTGAGTTGATCTGTTTCCATCTGCGTTCATCTGTGTTCATCTGTGGTTCATCTGTGGTTCATATCTAGTTTACCTGTTCGCTTTGGGTAATGGATTGATTTGAATTTTGTTGGTTTGCGAGAAACACCGACAACACCCTTTCGGCATACAGGGACGAATTAATGAGCGTTTGCACGATGTAATCGCCGGGTTGATGAAAATTGGAGTTAATAAACATCGTCACGTTGTCGGCGTAACCATTGGGCGGGATTTCAAACCCGCTCGGTTGCGACACGGCAACGGTTTGTTTGCGATCGGGCGTCAGAATGCGCACTTCGGTCATATAATGCCCTTCACCCTGCCAATGATTGAGCACGGCGAATTTGATCAGTCCGACCGGAAGCTGCGGTACCACGACCTGATGAAAAACGCCGATCAGAGTCAAACTGCCGGAGGCTTCTACCCGCACGTCTTCGCAAAACATGGTGTAACTAAGTTGAAGATTACCAGGATTGTCCATAGCCGGATTGTAACCGCTGCAAGTCAGTACGGCGAGTGATCAGGAGCGATGCTTGCAAATTGGCTGGCTTGACCGTCAGGCCGCTTGCTATTGCAAGCGGTACTGACCCGGCGGAGACACTCTCGGTTTTCTTTCGCGGATTTTTGGTTGAGATTGCGATTTGATCTGATCGAAGCTGATGTTGAGGGTGGGGTATTCGTGCCAGCTTTTGTAATCAAAATGCCACCATTCGTATTCGTTGACGACAAAGCCTTCGGTCTCCATCGCCGCGCGCAGCAGGTCGCGCATCTGCCGTTGCTCAGCGGTTCCGCCTTTGTAGTTAGGATAGGCGCGCTCGGTCATCTCATCGTATTCGCTTGGCATTTGGATCTCTTTGCCGGTCTTCAAATCAAACAGCGACATATCCACCGCGCAGCCGCGATTGTGCTTTGAGCCTTTGGCAGGATTGGCAACGAAGTTCTTTTTGCTGGCAGGCGTCGCGTCCCAAAAGATTTTTGTGATGGCCCACGGACGATAGCCGTCGAAGACCAGCACGCCATACCCTTTTTTCTGCATCGCTTGATGAACGCGGAGAAGCGATTCGGCTGCTGGACGTTGTAGAAAAGCGCGGGCTTCCGGGTAGACCTGACGGCCAAGAAAGTTGTTCGGGGTGGCGTAACGAATATCGAGTTTGATCGAAGGATCGAGTTTGACGAGTTCAACCAAATCAGGCGAGCGGAAATTGCCCTGCTCTTTTGGCATGCCCGCCGGGCTTTGGTCCTGCGCAAAAGCAACAAGCACGATAATAGGTACAGCCGCCAGTGAAGCTAGCAAGCCTGCGAACAGCTTCAACCAAAAAAAGTCCGACAAGCAGCCAGCTTGACGTTGACTCGCTGATGCCCTCCATCGAGAACCCCCGACAAGCTTGCTGCTTGTCGGATTTTTTTCTAAAGAAGTTTGTAGGTCAGTTTTCATAAGCTGACAGCACTCTATGGTCACGGAGCCAGACGCCCACCTTATCGTCGCGGCGCAATGGCAGTGCCTGTGCGTCCCACTTTGTGCGCATAACTTTGATGATCAGATCACAGGCCTGATCATTAGCCTGCGCGGGTGCGTTCTCGCCCATGTGAGGGCAATCCATGACGGCTGAATAACCTAAGCGTGTCGTGCGCGGCAGTTTCACTCGCAGCACTTCAGCCGCGCCGGTGAACGAAACATCCAGCACAACGCCCTGTCCCAGGTGCGGATGCTCTTCCGCTAATCCAGGAGCAGGCCCTAGAATCACGTCTTCTGGACGGAAGAGAATTCTTGTCCGTTCCAGTGCATCCCACAAATGGGCTCGCGGACGTTCGACGCATTGGCTGCAATCCAGCGCCACGATGCCATCGTTCTTGCAAACTTCAATAACATTGGCAGAACCCAGGAACGACGCGACGAATTCGGTCTGTGGTTCGTTGTAAACCTCCTGCGGCGTGCCCACCTGTTCCAATCGCCCTTTGTTCAAGATAGCAATATGGTCGCCCAGTTCCATCGCCTCATCCTGATCATGCGTGATGAAAAGCGCGGGGATTTTCAGCTTCGGCAGCAGATTGCGAATCTCGCGGCGCAGGGCGACGCGCGTTTGCGGGTCCAGCGCGCTGAAAGACTCATCAAACAATAACAATTCCGGTTCGTAGGCCAGTGCGCGGGCAATGGCTACGCGTTGCTGTTGTCCGCCGGAAATCTGCGACGGGTATTTGTCGCGATGATCGCTCATTCCAATCAAGCTGAGCAGCTCTTCGACTTTGTCTTTGCGTGCTTTTCGTTTGACGCCACGAATGCGCAACCCGAAGCCGATGTTGTCGGCCACAGTCATGCGCGGAAACAGGGAGTATTGTTGAAAGATCACGCCGATGTTGCGTTCGCGGGCGCGCAAATGTTCAACGTGCCGCCCGTGCAGATAAATTTCGCCGCTGTCAGGGGTGTCCAGCCCGGCAATCAGCCGCAGCGTTGTGCTCTTGCCGCTGCCCGATGGCCCCAGCAAAACCAGGCTCTCCCCTTCAGCAATGGAAAAACTGACATCGTCCAGAATTTGGTCCGCTCCGAACCATTTACTTAATCCCTGCACAGCTAGCGCAACCTTCTTTTCCGCCGCCGGTTCGGCTGGCGCTTCAGTTTGTATTCTTCGATCAAACATCACTTGTGCCATCGCGCACCTCGCTTTGTGCCGATGAATCAGTACCGCGAGCAGTAACGAGCAGGTTTCTCATCCAAACCCGCTCGTTACTGCTCGCGGTACTGATTCGATCATTTCTCCAGTCGTTTTTGGGTGAAGATGATAAGTGAAAAGATTGCGAAAGAGAGTATCGCCAGTACGGCGGCGATTGCATTTGCTCCTTCGACATCGCCTTCGTTGAACTTTGCGTAGATATACAGCGGCGCGGTTTGCGTTTTCATCGCTTTGTTCCCGCTGACCATAATTGTCGAACCAAATTCGCCGATCGAGCGCGCAAAGGTGAGCAGCGCGCCCGTAATGATAGCCCCGCGCAAGGAAGGCAACACCACGAACCGGAACGTCTGCCAGCGCGTTGCGCCCATCGTTTCGGCAGCGTCTTCGAAGCTGCGGTCAAGGTTGTCAAACGCAGGTTTCATGACTCCAAAAGCCAGCGGAAAAGTAACGAAGATATTTGCCAGAATAATTGCGGAGGTTGTGAACATCACTTGATAATCGGTGTATTCCAGCAATCCCCCCAACATGCCGCTGCGGCCCCACACCAGCAACAAGGCCACGCCTGCAACAGCCGTCGGAATGGCTGTCGGCAAGCTGATCAGAATCATGAGCGCCGAACTGCCTTTGAAATCGTACTTGCTCATGATGTAAGCGGCGATCAATCCGAAGACGACATTGCAGGATGTAGCAATGCTGCTGGTGATCAAACTCAACTTAAGTGAGAACCACGCCGCTGGCGTGACCAATGCTTGCCAGAAATGCACCGGGCCCTTGCTGAACCCGTAAAAGAAGATTGAAGCCAGCGGCAGAAGCACCAATGGCATCATCGCCATTAGAATAAACGTGATGCCGAGGGGGCGCACCGCATCCGCGCGGCGTCCTGGCAATATTCTGCTGTGATTTGCTGTGCCCATATTTCTAACTCAACCCTGCGGCCTGCCTACTTCCCGCCTTGAATCGTCTGCTTCCAAACGCCTTCTAAAATCTCTTTTTCAATCTTTGCCCAACCTCCCAGGTCAGCAGCCTTAAAGGGCATTTCGACGTTGGTGAAGTTGCCGTTCAGGTCTTCCATCATTGAGCGGAAGCCCGCGCGCGTCCATGCCTGCTGTGCGGGGCGTTCCCACAGCGTGCGGACAAACAATTCGATTAATGCATATTTTGACGGCGTCAGTAGATGATCCACGATGACCACCGGGTGTTCACAGAACACCGTAGCCCGCGGAGTAACGATCTCAATCGGCTGTTTTTTCTCTTTCATCTGCAAAGCTTCCATCTCGTAGGTGATCAACGCGTCACCTTCATTTCGCTCAAACTGGGTGCGCGCGGCGCGCGCCGATTCAGGTGTAGCAACAACGTTTTTCCAGATTTGCCGTAAGAACACTTGCGCGGCTTGGTGGTCAGCCTGTCCTTTACGCTTTTCTGACTTGACCAATTCTGAACCGTAAATTGCCAGCAATGACCATTGACCCGCTCCTGATGATGTTGGATCGCAATGAATAACCCGCACTCCCGGTTTGGCCAGATCGCCGAAATCGCGAATGCGTTTCGGGTTTCCCTGTCGCACAACAATCACCATTGGCGTGCGGTTAACGATGCCAGCATAAGGCAACTGGCGCCAATCGCTGCGGGTGACATCCGGCCGCAGCAACCGCTGCGCATTCCGTTCAATGGACAAAATAGCAATGTCGGTTTCAACACCGTTGACGATCTGATTGGTAACGATTTCGGAACCGGCGTAAGACGATGCGAAATGAAGCCGTTGCTCCGTCTTTTCGTACCACTGCTTTTCAAACGCAGGGAAGATTTCGTTCTCCAGCGGCTCTTTGATTACGCTGAAGCCATATAACGTAATTGTCGCGTCTTCTTTATCACCCGATTTACGACGGCAGCCAGTCAACGCAGCGGAAGAAAGCAGCAAAAGCAATGCCAGCGCCAACAGAAGGAATTTGGGACTTAGGGGCGTAATGTTCAGTCGCCAGACTGTACAGTGGATCATCTATTTGACCATCTAAACGAGACACTTCGGGCGCAAACAAGTGAGATTTATTGCTGATGAAACTTGGGTGCGTGAGCTTGCCTCTTTAATAGGCCTCTTACCGGCCTCTTAATCTAAATGCTCAAGAGGTTGGGGCGAACATGATCAGAAGCGAGACGCTCTATGAAACGAGTGGAAGTCAAACCTGCCCGCACAGGTCAGACTAGAGCAAAACAAATTCAATTGACTGGTTTGATTGATGTAG
>JBDSAM010000478.1:0-6365 GCA_039922135.1 Blastocatellia bacterium | reverse complement strand
CAACGGGCGATGTCATATAACAACAGCGTAAAACTGCTGTGGAATGCGCTAGGCGAAATCCTGCGGTATGGGCCTTATGTTGCGATTGCCGTTGCGCTGTTGCTGCGCAGGTGGGATTGGGCATTGTTGCTGGCGCTGGCGACAGTGCCCATTGCCTTGTTCGGTGAATCTCAACTCAAGCCAATCTTTCATCGCCCACGCCCGACAGCCGACCTGGTGACGATTTACCAAGCTTCAAAAGGACTCAGCTTTCCCAGCGGTACGGCACTAAACGGGATGGCCTTGGTGGGATCGCTACTTTATTTGGCGCGGTTGGCGGGCAAGTCCCGCATCAGCACCACTGTCATCATAGTGTCCGTGGCGTATCTGCTGCTCGGCAATCTGGCGCGCGTTCACGTCGGCGCGCACTGGGCGACGGACATCATTGGCGGCTGGCTGTTTGCCAGTGCGTGGCTGGCGCTGTTGCTGGCAGGGCATCAATGGTGGCTGGGCGGGCAAGGGCGTTTGGATGCTCAGCCGTATGAGGAGTCAGCCTAAGAAGAGTGAAACCATGAACAACGAAGAGCAGAACAAGTCCAGGGAAGCCGTTCGCCAATTAGTTCGCGAAGCATTGCAGCAACAGATCGGCAGCGCGCCCGCGCAGGCAAATGCCAGTCCGTCTACAGTCTCTGATTCAGACGCCATCGTTGATGAATCGGCCAAAAACGTCATCACCGAATCTGACATGCGCGATTTGCCAGTCAAGGCCAAGTTTATGATTCGTGAAGGCGCAATCATTACTCCGGCGGCGCAGGATTTGATCCGCGAACGTAGCATCGAAATTCTCTATCGCACACAGCGTGCAGCATCCGGAAAAGAGGGTGGTAACCATCGTGTGATTGCCATCGGTTCCGATCACGGCGGGTTTGAAGCAAAAGAGAAATTGAAAGGGCTGCTGGATGAACTCGGCTTCAAGCATCGGGACTTCGGCACTTTTTCAGAAGAAGCGGTGGATTACCCGGATTTCGCGCATGCGGTGGCGCGCGCCGTGGCCGATGGCGCGTGCGACCTGGGAATCGTTGTGGATGGCGCGGGCATTGGTTCGTGCATGACGGCCAACAAAGTGCCTGGCGTACGCGCGGCTATGTGTTATGACGCAGCAACGGCCCGAAACAGCCGTGAGCATAATTACGCCAATGTGCTGACGTTGGGCGGGAAGATGCTTAGCACTGAACAGATTCGCGAAATCGTTCAAGCCTGGCTGGCAACCCCCGAAGGCGAAGCGCGTCACGGTAAGCGCGTTGCAAAAATTATGGCCATTGAACGGCAGTACCTTCGGTAACTTCGACCCCCAGCGGAAAACTTCAGCATTTCTTTCCTAACGCTCACGGTTTCGGATGCAGGCGTATATTCAGCCCGCGAGCCGGCATTACGAATCATTACGCAATACGAGGTATTCAAAATGAAGTCAGATAGAAAGCATTTTATAAAAGCATTTTTGATAACGCTGTCGGTGATGGCGCTGCTGATGATTGTTCTTGCCAGGCATTCGTCGCCTGCGGCTGCGGCGCAATCGCGCGATTTGCATGTCCTTAACAACACCGTCGTGGCGGGGCAGAGCGTCAATGTGGTGGTCGAGCTGACTTCGCTTGGCAACGAGAACGCGCTTGGCTTCAGTTTGAACTTCAATCCGGCGATCTTCAGCAATCCAATTGGCACGCCGGGTAGCGGCGTGATGGGTGCAATGTTCAATCTCAATTCTCTGCAGGCGGCCAGCGGCCGCATCGGCGTGACGATTGCGTTGGGTGCGGGACAGAGTTTGGCCGCCGGGACGCGACAGATTGCCGTCATCACGTTTGCAGTCGCCGCCAATGCCCCGGCGGGCGCAATCTCCATCAGCTTCGGCGATCAGCCGGTGTTTCGCGAAATTTCCGATCCCAACGCCAATCCGGTGACGGCCACATTCACGCCTGGCACCGTCACTATTCAGCAGCCGAACCCCGTGCCCACACTGACAAGTTTGACTCCCCCATCGTCGACGGCGGGCAGCAGCGGCATCGCACTGACCATCAATGGATCGAACTTTGTCCCAGGTTCCGAAGTGCGTTGGAACGGCAGCCCGCGCACGACGGCTTTCGTCAGCAGCACACAATTGACAGCGACGATACCAGCCAGTGATCTGGCCATTGCGGGCACTGTCACGGTAACCGTCGTCAATCCAGCGCCCGGCGGCGGAGCTTCAAACAGTCTAACCTTCACTACCAATAATCCCGCCCCCGCCATCACCAGCTTAAGTCCGAACGCCGTCACAGCAGGCGGTGCGGCATTCACGCTGACGATTAACGGCAGCGGGTTTGTCCCAACTTCCAGCGTGTGGTGGAACGGCAGTTCGCGGGGAGTGAGCTTTATCAGCGCAACGCAATTGACGACGGTGGTTCCGGCCAGCGACATTGCAGCGGCTGGAACGGCAACTGTTGTTGTGATGAATCCCTCGCCCGGCGGCGGATCATCGCAAGCGGCGACATTCACGATCAACAATCCTTTCCCAACGATCGTCAGCTTGAATCCGAACGGGGCGACGGCTGGCGGCGCCGCATTTACTTTGACGGTGAATGGCATCGGGTTCGTGAATGGTTCGACAGTGCAATGGAACGGCGGCCCGCGCACAACGGCCTTTGTCGGCACGACACAATTAACGGTAACGATTCCGGCTTCGGATATTGCGACGGCAGGCACGGGCAGCGTGAGCGTAATCAATCCAGCGCCCGGTGGTGGGACATCCAATGCTGTCAGTTTCACAATCAGCCAAGCGCAGAACCCTGTCCCGACCATCACCAGCATCAGCCCGCTAGCGGCGACAGCAGGCGGGGCTGCATTCATGCTGACGGTCAATGGAACGAACTTCGTCAGCGGCGCGACAGTGCAATGGAACGGTAGCGCGCGGCCAACAACGTTTGTCAGCGCCATGCAATTAACGGCGGCGATTCCGGCCAGCGACATCGCTACGACGGGCACGGCCACTGTGACGGTGGTTAATCCCGCGCCGGGCGGTGGGACTTCGGCGGCGGCGACTTTTCAGATCGGCCCGGCCCCGCCTACCATCACTTTACTATCGCCGAACGACGTGCTGGCAGGCGCCTCGGGATTTCTTTTAGATGTTATCGGGAACGGTTTCGTGGATGGCTCAGTCTTGCAATGGAACGGCAGCCCACGCGCGACCAGAGTTTTATCAGCGACCCAACTGGTCGCCACCATTCCAGCCATTGATCTGGTGGCGGCGGGCACGGCCAGCATTCGCGTGGTCAACCCGGCGGTCAGCGGCGGAACGTCCGCTCCCGCGACGTTCACTATCAGCCAGACGCCAGTGGCGCAAACCGCGTTCGACCCGCCCGCGCCCACTATTAACGATGACATCACGGTGCGGCTGTCAGGCACGTGGCCGAATGGTTGTGTGCCACAAAATCCACGGTTAATTTCTATCAGCGGCATTGGCGCAGAGGTGAAGGAAGTTCACATAGCAACATCCAATTCTGGGCAGGTTTGTACGGCGGCGCTGACCGATTGGAGCTTGAGCCTGGCGCTGGGCAAGCTTGTGGCAGGCTCTTACGTGGTGCGCACATTTCATACTTCACCATCCGGCCAACGCGAAATCGGGCGGGCCAGTCTAACGGTCAGCAATCCGGTGCCGGTCATTTCCAGCCTTGGGCCGAGTTCAGCGCCCGCAGGCGGCAGAGGGTTCACGCTGGTGGTCAACGGCACGAACTTCGTGATTGGCTCAACAGTGCTGTGGAATGGCAGCCCGCGCCCAAGCACACTCATCAGCCAAACAATCTTGATTGCTCAAATCCCGGTGAGTGATATCACCAGCGCAGGCACAGCCAGCGTAACAGTCATCAATCCAGCGCCCAGCAGCGGCACATCAAACGCACTGTCGTTCGCCATTCACCCCGCCGTCGCCAGCGTTTCCGCCGCCAGCTTCCTCGGCAGCGAACTCGCGCCCGAATCCATCGTCGCTGCGTTCGGATTGAATCTGGCTACATCTGTTGAGATCGCCAACACCGTGCCACTGCCGACAACACTGGCCGGAACCAAAGTCACTGTCAGAGACAGACTCGGATCGGAACGGTTGGCGCCGCTGTTTTTCGTCGCTCCGACACAGGTCAACTTCCAGATACCCGCTGGTGTCGTGGATGGCGTTGCGACGGTCACCATCACCAGCGGCGACGGCAAAACGTCCGCGGGCGAGAAACAGATCGCCGTAGTTGCGCCAGGCCTGTTCACCGCCAGCGCCACGGGCCAAGGGCCTCCGGCGGCGACGGTCTTACGTCTGAAGGCGAACGGCCAGCAGAGCTTTGAACCACTCGCTCGCTTCGATGCGGCGCAGAATAAGTATGTGCTGATCCCAATTGATCTGGGGCCGGAAGGCGAGCAGGTTTTTATCATCCTGTTTGGCACGGGTTTTCGCTTCAATAATGGCCTTGCTTCAGTGGGGGTGAAAATCGGCGGCACGGATTCCGAAGTGCTCTATGCTGGTGTGGCCCCGGACTTCGTCGGGCTGGATCAATCCAACGTGCGCATCCCGCGCAGTCTGATTGGGCGTGGCGAAGTAGATTTGGTGATGACTGTGAATGGAAAAGTCGCCAACACTGTGCGCATCAACATAAAGTGAGAAGAAGTCTTCGGAGTGCGACGACCGGTCGCCGCTTTGGTGGTCTTTTCTTTAATCAAGTGATGATTGTGTGAGATTGCCGCGACAGTCTCACCAAGTTATGAAGGCGTAGAGGACTACCAAAGCTGTGTCAGGCCACAGCACTCCAAATGGCTTGCCAAGTATGCCAGCCTATTTGGCGGCGATGCCTTGCATCTCGAAATGCGCGCCGCGCAGTAGCGGGCCAGAACCGATGAAGGCGCGGGCAGGGAAGTCTTTTTTGTAATAGGTTCGGTAAACGCCGTTGAATTTTTCAAACAGTGTCAGGTCGGGACAGTAAAGCGTGACCGTCACCAAATCATCCATGGTCATCCCACCAGCAGCCAGCACGTCTTTGAAGCTATCCAGCAGAAAGCGAATCTCCTGATCAAGGTCACTGGGAATCTGGTTAGTCTTTGGATCGGTGCCCAGCCGTCCGGCCAGATAAAGTGTGTTGCCAACCATCACGGCGTCGCTGAAGGGCAATTGCGCGTTTTTGCCTGGCAGGTTGATATAACGCCGCGATGGGCCTTTGCCATAACTTGTGCTGTAGCTGGCTGCTGCGGCAACGAGCAGGCCGGCGAGAATGCCGATGAAGAGCAAGTGGATTTTTTTCATGTGTTTTCCTCTGGTTGGATTGGTTAACAACGGTATTTGCTGTCGGTTGTTCAAGCGCGCGGCATTCCATAACCGAGCGACCGTAGAGTCTTCCTGAATTGCTCTTCCGCGTCGGCCATTACAACCAAACGTTTTTCGCCAGCCCGGATGCAGAGCTTTTTCAATCGCTCGTTGGTTGCGATCTGTTCGGCGATTTCGGCGTCTGCACATTCGATTAGCAACGCCGCGCCTTTATTGACACAGGCGCGGGCGCGGCGCTCGGTTGTAAGAACGAAGGCGACGACAGTGTCTGGTAATTCCTGTTCCTCGCGAGCCTTCAGAAATTCGTGCAGTTCGGAAATCTGCCCGCCGATTTCAATTGCTTGAATCGCTTTCTCCCGGCTCAAATGCCAAACGTCATCGGATTCTTTATCCGCCCAGGTTTCCAGCAGCATTGCTTCATCCAGCGACAGCGCGCCGCCGCTGACCCCTCTGTTGACATTGACGCGCAGGCTGGGCAGAACCGTCAAGCGTGCACGCGCTTCGATCTGTTGCGGCGTGTATTGGCTGGCCAGTTCCAGACAATATGCGCCGAGCGGATTCAGCCGAAAGTAAAGCAACCCATCGTAGCGGCTGAAAAAATCCATGTCGTCTGCGCCCCACAATTGGCGGAAATCCTTTCGCGCTTTGACCGGATCGGCATAAGCCACATCAATCATTCCCAGCGTCGCGGCGTATTCAAACAGCAAACACATTGTGTAACGCCCTTGCAGCATCAGCCATTCGGTTTGATTGTCGTAACCAGCCAGGTGGCCGTACTGCTGGTCTTCGACGTAGAGGTGGATCGAGTCGCGCGAGACTTCAAAGTCGAAGGCTGCCGCTTTCAGATAGCGAAAGAAATCGTCAATGTGAACCCATTGGCCAACCGGACATTGTTTCAAAGCTTCGTTCAATACTGCGCGGCGCGGTTCGACGGCAGTAATGTTGCGTCCGCCTCTGGCACTTTTGCCCTTGATGATCTCGATGCGGTTGAATTCGTCAAACAGCTTGGTCTTCACCCATCGCTGCCAGACTACGCGCAGTGTTTCCGCAGGTTGCGCCG
>JBDSAM010000477.1:0-8723 GCA_039922135.1 Blastocatellia bacterium | reverse complement strand
TAGGGGTTAGTGAAACGCAGGTTGCGGCTTTTCTGAAATCGCCGCGCCCGCGCATCATAACCCCAGACAAGATTTTTGTGCAGAGCCACCAGTCTGTCTGTTGTAAATATTCGCGCCCAGCCCCGCTGACCATTTGGCAGAATCCGCTTTGCCGCCAATCCTAGCAGGCCAGTCTGCATGCTCGCTCAGCGGTTCTGCAAAAAACAACGGCTGCCAATGGACATTGCCACTGACAGCCGGAAATGGACGAAGGATGATCCCTTGTTGATTATGAGTCTTAGTCACCGGACACGCTGATCGCGCCAGTGCCTTCTTCTTTCTTGCTGCCTAGACCACCGAGCTGGACTAGCTTGGTTTCAGTGCCGGCTTGCTTCATCACAGATTGCATATAGAGTTTGCGCATTGCAGCCTGCTCTTCTTTTGCCGTTTGCGGCAGCACGCCTTTTTCGCGGCCACGGCCAGAATCATCAGCGTTGACATTCAAACGATGCTCGGTTTCGGCGAGATTGACGCTGTGGTTATTGGCGAAAATCTCGTGACGGCCATGATCCTGATACCACTTCGCGACGGTCGCGTTGGAGTGCATGTTTTCGATGATGTTGCGCCAGCCGATGCCCGTGTTATACGCGCAGAAGCTGATTTCGCCTTCCTGTGTGCCGTAGGGGATGATGCACATCTCCGTGCGGCGGAAGTCATAGTTAAACAAATCCTGGAACCACATTCCCGCGATGAACAGGAAGTTCCAGCGATCTTTGCGGCGGGCAACTACATCGTCAATGGTGCGAGTCGGATCAGATTTGCCATAGTCTTTGCCAGACAAGCCAAAAGTCTTGTCGAACTTTTGCAGCAAGTCAGACAGTTTGAAGTGGGTCGGGGCTTTGAAGGGGTTGTAATTCTTCAGCAGCGCCATGCCCATCATTGCCATCGAGAATTTCTTGCCACGCGCCGCGTCTGTGACTTTGCGCATGTCGCCAATCAGGCCGGGGATGTTGATGAAGTCCGGAACCGGAGCCATCTCTTTGGTTTCCTTATCAATCATCACCGCCGTGCCGACGCCGCAGTTCGGGTGGCAACCACAGCTCATCTGGCCCCACTCACGGTCAGGGCCGTGCGCCATATCGGCGAAGTCAGCAAATGCGCTCATCAATGAAATGGGAAACCAGTCTTTGTGCGGATCGGTGATGCCGATCTGATCGTGAACGTCTTGCGCCATATGTGACAGCGTGTAGCGCTGGCGCAGGCGACGGTCATCTGTGATGTCTTCATCGCGGCCTGTGAAAGAAACCGGCTGGAACGAAACGAAGCCGATTTTCTTCGGATTATCCAGCGCGAAGCGGATGACCGGGCCGACTTCATCGTTATTGACGGTGTTGACCAGCGTTGTCACTAGCACGATTTCGACGCCGGCTTCGTGCAGGTTATCAATCGCCTTCAGCTTTACGTCGAACAGGTTGCCGACCTGGCGATGGCTGTTGGCGGCGTTGCCGATGCCATCGAATTGCAGGTAGACATAACGCAGACCTGCTTCAGCAGCCTTGCGGGCAAACTCTTTCGATTTTGCGAATTCGATGCCGTTGGTCGCAGCCTGCACTGAGTTGTAGCCGACTTTACGCGAATAACGAACCGCGTCCAGGAAGTACGGCGACAATGTGGGTTCGCCGCCTGAAAACTGCACGGACATCTGGCGGCGCGGCTTGACTTGAATGGCGTTGTCCAGGATTTCTTTGATGTCTTCCCAAGCCAGTTCGTGGACGAAGCCGACCTGATTGGCGTCCATAAAGCAGGGATCGCACATCATGTTACAGCGGTTGGTCAGGTCAATCGTCAGCACCGAACCGCGTCCGTATTTGATCGTGGACGAAGCGTGATGGTGGACGTGCTCGTCATTATGCGCGTCAATGTCCCGGCCCGGGTACATCGTTTCGACGTGCTCCAGGAACTTCGCGTCCACAGCCATCATATCTTCGATGTGGCCGTGAACCGGGCAATCCTTGATCATCCAGATTTCGTTGTTGCGCTCGATGATCGTTGCTTTGATCTCGCCGGGCTTTTCCTGAATGAGCTGCCATGGGTCTTCTCCGCCTTCGATGATGCGGGTGCGGGCCTCTTTGACGCACTTTGGGCAAAGGCTGTCAGTCACACGCGGCCAGCCCAAAGTTGGCTTGGTCTTCTCCCAAGATTTTTGCAACGGCTTATCCGACCATTTTGGAATGAACGACTCGTTAGGGTTGAACTGATTAAAGAATTGAGCGGTGTTGAATGCGGCTCCGGCAACGGCCGATAAGCCCTTCTCGAAATACTTGATAGGTTTATGCATTTTTTCCTCAGTTTAGTTATCGCCAGGGCCTTAACTCTTAGCCCAGCAGGGGTTCTTCCAATGCGTATTTTTAGTTTGATGCTTAAGCGCGATTCAGACCTACACACCGAACTCAAGTCAACTTCGTGATTGCTTCATTCTTGCCCCACGTCGTTGGCCGATCAGTCCTTTTATTACTTATGAAGTTGATCGGGGTCGAAATGACTACGTTTCGAATTCTGATTTTGCAAAGGTTGAATCAGCCTTCTGCATATCTTAGACCAAAGCCGCAATTGAAAAGAGTATTTTTTTACTTTATATTACTTCAATATGGTGAATTAATGCTAAGTCGTTTATTCCAAACAACAATTACTCTCCTAGAGATGAAATTTTGATTGAGTTTTTTTTGTTTAGTTTGCTCTGAGAGATGAGTAAGATAACCAAGTAGTCCTTCTATAGAGTTGGCTAGAGGCGAAACCGGGTCAAAATGGGTAGAACCAAACAAGAATGAGTAGATGTGTGGCTTAATGGCCCACTGTTGGCAGTTGGAAAGTTTTTTGAGACTCGAAATGGCCAAATATCTATTAACGTAAGTAGCTTGCCTGTATTATCCTAGATATTACTCTCAGTCTTGACGGTCACAACTTCAGAAAGGAATACCGGATTATTATCCAGGTTCAAAACCAGTCTGATCATGTATACAACGACAACCTCTCCTGAAGGCAATTTTCAACGCATTCGCGATGAACTTAAGATTCCAAGGGCGTTTCCAGACGAGGCGATTGAGGAAGCCGAAGCAGCAGCGCGCCGGAATCTGAATTCGCCGGGCATCGCGGCGCGATATGTCGATCTGCAGGCAGTTCCCTTCATCACGATTGATCCGCCGGGCAGCCGCGATCTGGATCAAGCTTTCTTTGCAGAGAGGAGAGGCAAAGGTTACCTGGTGCGGTATGCAATTGCGGATATCGGATTTTTTGTGGCGCGCGGCGGCGCTATTGAACAAGAGGCGTGGCATCGTGGGCAAACTCTCTACAGCCCTGACATCAAAACACCGTCTATCCGCCAGCGTTGAGCGAAGGCAGCGCCAGCTTGTTGCCCGATGAATTGCGCTCGGCCATTGTTTTTAGTTTCACGCTTGATGCGGGCAGCGGTGCGGTTGGATTGGAGATTGCCCGCGCGTTAGTGCGTAGTCGGGCACAGTTAAATTATCCGGAGGTCAGCGCGCATCTGGCGCGGGAACGTCAGCATGCCGGCAGTGGATCGCTGGCCGGTCACGAATGGTCAGCGGCGCTACCCTTGTTGAAAGAGATTGGTCGCCGTCGTCAACAACTGGAAGCCGAGCGCGGGGCGGTCAGCCTGCGCATCCCCTCGCAACAGGTCGAACGATGGGCAATGGCGGCGGGGAGTTACCGGCTGGCTTTTGAGACATCCAGCGAGATTGAGGATTGCAACGCGCAGATTTCATTACTCACCGGGATGGGGGCCGCGCGAATGATGATTGAGCACGGTGCAGGACTGCTGCGTTCGCTAATGCCGCCTCGGCCTGACCGCGTACAGGCGCTGCGGCTGACGGCAAAAGCTCTGAGCGTCAATTGGCTTGTGCAATGGGGCTACGATGATTTTGTACGTAGCCTCGATCCGCACAATCCGCTTCACGCTGTGATGCTGCATCAGGCGGCGCGCGTGAATGGTGGCGCCCGCTATCTGGCGTTTAACGGAGAGCTGCCACCGCACGCGGAACATGCCGCGATAGGCGCGTTCTATGCCCATACCACCGCGCCGTTGCGCCGTTTGGCGGACAGATATGTGCTTGATCTGCTCTTGGTTTTATCCACAGGGGAGAAACCGGAGGAGGATTTGTTACGGACGCTAGCTGATTTGCCGCAAGTGATGGCCAGGGCGGATCATCAGTCGAAACAACTGGAAAGTGCGTTGGTGGATTACTTCGAGGCGCGAATGATGGAGGGACGGATTGGCGAAGTCTTCAATGCAGTGGTGATTGCGCTGCGCAGCGATGGCATTGTCGTGCAGATTGCCAATCCACCAATCCGCACATTACTGCCAGCCAGCGTTTTTGCGACTACGGCTGAAACCGTTAAGCCGCAGCCGATCATTCCGTCCGATGACGGCGCGATGGTGACGATCGGCACAGCACACATAAAACTTGGCCAGTCGTTGGCGCTGCTATTGAAGGCTGCCGATCCTGAAAGGCGCCTCTTAACCTTTACGACGGCCTAACCTCGTACCAGTCACTTGCTCAACCGGAATGATGCCCAATCCTGGCTGGTTGAGCGCGCTGGTTCGCATCGTCCCATCTTTCACGGTGAAGATGCCAGGGAATCTAGTCTCCCAGCGTTTGTTTGCCGCAGGCATGTATTGCCGGGCATTGGCTTCGATGCCGGCGACGCCGGGCACGTGCGCGGCGATACCGACGGAATGGAGCAACGCCGCGCCGGGGCAGGTCAGGTCTTGCACAGTCAAAAACATCTTGTACTTTTGCGCCGCCGCCGCCATCAGCATCGCCTGCGATTGCCCTTTGCAGGCTTTGAGTGCCACGCCGGTATAACCCATTTCGCGCGCGACCAGCAGCGTTTCCAAATCCACCAACGATTCATCAATGACTACGGGCCGGAGCTTGGCGGCTTCGTGCATGACGTTCTGCCTGTTACTTTTCAGATCGCGCGCCGTCGGCTGTTCCAGGTACAGAATGCGATTGAAGCCCTGCGGCGTTCGCTCCTTCACCCTGCGCAGATACTCCAGCACATAGTCGACGTTCGGGCACCGTTCGTTGAAATCAACGCAATACTTCCAATCGGTCTTTAATCTGGTTTCAGACGCGACGCGATCAATATTGACGGTGCGCTCGATGTCCCATTTCAAATCCTCACCTTGCAGTTTGATCTTGATGTGCGTCAGGCCGTTAAACTTGATCCATTCGGCCAGTGTCTCCGGTAAACCGTCGTTGATGCGCTGTTTCACCTCGGATGGCAAAACGGCATCCGAGCCGCCGACCGAATGAAACATCGCGATGCTCAGCTTTGGCTTCGGCAGAATGTAACGATCCAGAAACTCGCCTTTGAAATCGTCGTTGAGATAATGCGATAGATCATGCGCCATCAGATCGCGGCCATAGGTCTGATAACAGCTTCGATGGTGCAGCTTGCCGAAGGCGTCGTGAATCGCCGCGTCGAACGCGCTAGCCGTGACCAGCGTGCAGAGCTTCGGAATCGGCGCGGTCAGTTTCAACTCTTTCGAGACTTCGGCGGCAGCTTTCAGGTACTCCGGTTCTAGTGCGACATTGAGGTCAATCGGATGGCCGTACTCTTTGTAATTGGCCGTCAGCTTTGTGATACGTGCGGCGAGCGCCCTCATCGCGCCAAGCGTCGTCGCATAATCCATTTCGCGGGAAGGGAACGACCACACATTACCGAGCGGCATTGAACCAAAGCCTTTTGCCGTTTTGCCATCACGCGTTTTTACCACCACGGTGACGTTCAGAATCGTCGCGCGGTCCACCTGTACGCCGCCGAACTTGTAGGGCGCGCGATAAAGAAACTCTTCATAGCTGAATGAGACATCTTCGATACGGATGTCTGTCTGCTTCGATTGTGAGAGAGCCAGCACATTCGCCGGAATGCCCTGCATGAGGGCGGCGGCGGCAAGGGATTGAACCATTGCGCGTCTGGAAATTTTGATTGAGCTTCTTTTCATTTTGGTTCACTGGATAAGTTCGATTAGGCCGCATCAACCCAAACCTTCATCTCTTTCAACAGCGCAGGGCCAAACTGGGTCGTCAGCGCAACATCGGCGGCGTCTCGCCCATAAGCAATGGTGATCCGATTGCCAAGCGTCTTTTCATCCGTTGGGTCGAAGGTATGCCACCGCCAACCAACAAAAGCTTCGAACCAAGCGTGCAGGTCCATGGGCTTAAGGTTATGCAGATACCCAACCACCATCCTGGCTGGAATATTCAAACTGCGACACAGCGCTAAACCCAGATGCGCGAAATCGCGGCAAACGCCAACACGGCTTTGGGCGGTGTCCACAGCCGATGTTGAAGCGTTGCTGGTGCCGTATTCATATCTGATGCTCTGGTAAATCCAGGCGCGAATTCTTTCGACTTGGTCATAACCTGGCATCGCGTCGCCAGCGATCTCAGTTGCAAGTTGGCCGAGTAGGTCCGATTGGCAGTAGCGGCTGGGCAGTAGGAACTGCAATGCGTAATCTGGTAAATCCGCCGGGAGTACAAAGATTGCGCCAGGCGATTCATCAATTACATCCGGCGTTACAACTGTTGCCGTCGCACACACGCTGAATTCACCTTCCGGAGCAACCAGCCGTTGGCACAGGTTGCCGTGATTGTCCGTATATTCGGTGACAGGAACGTGGGGTGCGAGTACGTACTCTTCACGCGCCACCCATTGGCCATAGCCGCTTCGCGGACGCAGCATCAGGATCAAGGGCGTTGGCGCGCTGACTTCAAAGTTGAGAAAGCATCCGGCATTTAGTCGCATAAAATTCCAAGTTCCGGGTGAATACAGATTGCGCGCCTAGATCGGTTTTCACATCAGTGTAGGGGCCGACCTGAGTGTCAGTCCAATTCCGCTGGGTACCGGGCAAACACACAGGTTTGCCCCTACCATACACGCAATCGAAAACCGATCTAATTGGTAACTAAGCAGTTTATTGGCCGCCGCATTGTTTGTCGTAAAATCTCTGCCAGACAGGTGACCCGTTGATTGAGCCTGCGGCAAATAAAATTGTTGAATTGGAATTGAAGGTCGCGACGACGGGAAAAATCCCCATGAAAGAACGCGGGAAGTATAGAGCAAGCGGCAGGATTTGTTGACAGGCCAGCCTGGCAAAACTAGCATTGCCGAACTTTCTTTCGTGAGGGAAAATCATGTCATCCAAAAACGACGATCTGACACACCGAACTGTCAAATTTCTTGCGGAATCTGGAATTAGCTTGATCAACCTTGCTGTTTGTTCGCTTATATTCGATAGTTACTCCACCCTAGGATCAAGATAAAATATTTGAGCAATGCCGAATAAATGTCTTCATAAATGTCGTCAGCAATTTGGGCCTCCCCCCAATTGCTGATTGTTTGGCAGCCGGGGTTGTGACTAGAACAACGGGATACGCCTTTCGTTAGCCTTCTTAGATATGACTTCGTCGCCAGTTTGGATTATGGAGCGGTTGAAGCGAGCTTGGCTGGGCAAGGAACCTGCGAGCGAATCGGCCCATAAGAAAAATGCGGAATTCGTTAATCGTTGGGCGGATGACGATCTTTTATTTAACGCCCTCGATAGCTCAGCAACAGGTGTCGCTTTGATTGCACTTGACGGCAGGCTGCTGAGAGCCAACCCCCATCTCTGCGAGATGTTGGGATACCCGCTCAATGAAATTTTAGAATTAGGAATTCAGGGACTTACGCACCCGGGCGATCCACATGATCTAAGTTACCTGTACCAGATTCTTGCTGGAGCGACTGCGCGTTACAGCGTAGAAAAACGATACCTGCATAAATCAGGCTATCCAGTCTGGACGATCTCTACGATCTCACTTGTCAAAGATAACAATAACCAGCCGCGTTATTTCCTTTCCCAAATTCAGGATATCGGAAAATTCAAGCGCGACGAACAGATACTGTTACAAAGTCAAACTCTGTTACAAGGGGTTGTTGATGGAACGCCGGATGTTATTTATGTAAAGGACTGTCAAGGCCGATACCTGCTTAGCAATGCTGCCGGCGCGCATCTGATAGGCAAGCCCGTAGCGGAAATAATGGGGAAGGACGATACCGCTTTTTATACCCTGGATGAAGCGCGTCGGCTGATGGAGACAGATCGCCAGGTGATGGAAAGTGGGGAGGCGAGGGCTTATGAGGTAGCAATTAGTTTAGATGGGGGTACTCGTGCTTTCTTGTTTACTAAGACCCCGTACCGGAACCTTTCCGGAGAGATACAAGGATTGGTCGTCCTTGCTCGCGACATTACTGAGCATCAGCAGGCATCGGAACATCTGGAAAATTCCCGTGCGGAATTACGAGCTCTCTCTGCGCAACTGCAATCTGTTCGGGAAGAAGAGCGAATGAGAATTGCGCGCGAAATCCACGACGAGCTGGGACAGGTGCTGACCGGATTAAAGATGGATGTGGTATCGCTTGCCAGGTGGATGTCGGACACGACTACCAAACAGCATTGGCAGCAGTTGAAGGAGAGAGCGCAATCCATTGCCGAACTAATTAACGATGCCATTCTGACCGTGCGCAGAATCTCGACTGAATTGCGACCAGGGCTGTTGGATGCCGTTGGATTGACCGCAGCCATCGAATGGCAAGCAAGGGAATTTGAAAATCGCACGGGTATTAAGTGCAATATTAGGTTGCCTCAAGCGGACATCACACTGGATCAGAATCGTTCC
>JBDSAM010000476.1:0-4237 GCA_039922135.1 Blastocatellia bacterium | reverse complement strand
ACCCAACACAGCTCACTACATATTATTGTCAGTAAAAATCAGGGTTGGCTGCCAGCGGACGTAGTTGGTCTATGGTTCAAGCCTCATCAGTATTCTTTACTTGGACTTTTAGTTTACTAGCAAGAAGTCTTTATCTGTCCCTGATGGCCTTGGCGATTCTACGATCGAAGCAGGCATGTCCGGATTACCGAGGCCTATGCTCACCCATATTCGTGATTGTTACTATCTGCATTAACGGCATATTGCTTAGAGATCAGCACATGCTTAGCCAATTGAACAATCTGCTAGAGGCTCACCAAGTCCAGGTTAAAAACATTGGAAGTTCAAAGTTCGATATCTGACTGATAAAATCAACAGAGCAAATCAATCTGTCGCGTCGCTGATGGGCCGTCAGATCATCTTCCAATCCCAAGCCTGGCAGAAGCTGACTTAAATTTTCTAGTGGAAGGAATATGTCTTACAGGTACAAAGGTACAAACCCGTCTCCTTTCCGACATCCTATTCTCTGGCTAATGCAAAGGAAGGGCTATTGGCGTTTCCGCCGCAGAGTCAGGCGGTTGCTCTTCGCGATCTTGCCAGATCGTTTCAAGGGATCCGTTCGGCGAGTCTTTCACCACTCTCAGTGGTACGCTGCTTCAACCACAACCAGCGACTGGAATCTCAAACACGCGCGAGTCGTCAAGAAAACAGCACATCATATGGCTATGGCTGAGAAGAGCGACTCCTTTCAATCGCTGATCTTGCTGCCTAACTTAGATCAGAGCCAGTTGCCGACGGTATTCGATAATTATCCTCTCCCCGCCCAACCGCTCCACCGCGCCGACGTGATCTGTTTTTCCATCGTTGATTGGGAAACTCGCTATCAACGCCCGCAGCAATTGATGTCGCAGTTTGCAGCCCATGGGCATAGAGTGTTTTATATCAGCACCAGTCGCTTCCAACCCGCATTTATGTCCTCCCGTACTTCAGTGCGGATGATCAAAGAGAACGTCTATGAAATCTCGCTGGCCGTCCAGCACCCGCCCGACGTTTATGGCGAAGCAATAGACGGCGATAATCAAGCCGCAATACTTGCCTCGCTCGACGAGCTGCGCCAAACATTTCAAATTGACGAGGTCATTAGTTATGTCATGATCGCCTCGTGGGGCAACGTTGCACTTGAAACGCAGAAACAATGGGGATGGCGCATCATCTACGATTGCATGGACGAGTGGGAGAATTTTCCCGGCATCGGACTCCCGGTCCTCAATCTGGAAAAGCGATTGGTGCAAGCGTGCGATCTACTAGTAGTCACAGCCCAGCGATTGTATGAAAAATGGCATGACCGGCAGCACCTCACTGTGTTGGCACGCAACGCGACGGATTATCATTTTTACTCCGAACACTGCCTGCCGAATAACATCCTCGGCGAAGTCAAACATCCGGTAGTGGGTTATTACGGCGCCATTGCCGAGTGGTTTGATGTTGAACTGATGGCTTATGTGGCAGCGTCGCGGCCTCAATACACATTTGTGTTATTAGGCGGCGTGTTTGACGTAAACGTATCCTCGCTCGAGGCTCTGCCTAACGTCCGGCTTCTCGGCCAGCAGCCCTACGAAACGATGCCGAAATACCTCTATCATTTCGACGTCTGTATCATCCCCTTCAAGATCAACCCGATTACCGAAGCGACGGATCCGGTAAAACTGTATGAGTATTTCAGCGGTGGCAAGCCGGTCGTCTCGGTCGCCCTTCCTGAAGTCGAGCAATATCGTGAATATGTTTACCTGGCAACGGACAAAGAGGATTTTGCGGCTAAGCTGGATGTGGCAATAGCGGAAAACAATCCTGAGCAAGCTTCGCGCCGGCGAGCACTGGCCCAGCAACATACTTGGGAGGCGCGCTTCCAACAAATTATCGTTGGCCTGACAGAGGTCATCCCGCGCGCGAGTATTATTATCGTCACCTACAATAACCTTGCGCTTAATAAACTATGCCTTGAAAGTATCATTCGTAATACCCAATACCTTAATTACGAAGTGATCATAGTAGATAATAACTCCACGGATGAAACGCCGGCGTTTCTGCGCCACATGGCCGACCTGCATCCCAACATCAGTATTATTCTCAACTCAACAAACTACGGTTTCGCGCGAGCTAACAATCAGGGCATCGCGCAAAGCGTGGGCGAATACCTGGTGCTGCTTAATAACGACACAATTGTTCCGCCCGGCTGGCTCAGCCGGCTGCTGCGCCATTTGCAAAACCCGGCCATAGGCATGGTTGGCCCGGTCACGAATTTCGTGGGTAATGAAGCGAAGATCGAAGTACCATACCAGACTTGGGACGAGATGGAAGATTTTGCACAGGAGCACACTTGGGCGAATGATGGCCTGGTGGCTGATATTCATATGCTGGCCATGTTCTGCGTGGCAATGCGGCGCAACACATATGATTTAGTGGGGCCGCTCGACGAACAGTTCGGGATCGGGATGTTCGAGGATGACGACTATGCCAGACGCGTGAAGCAGAAGGGACTTCGAATGATCTGCGCTGCAGATGTGTTCGTCCACCATTTCGGACAGGCAGCGTTCAAAAAGCTGATTGAAACTGGCCACTACGACGGACTATTTAATCAAAATCGCCAGCGCTACGAAGCGAAATGGAACGTCAAATGGATGCCTAGAGGGCATGCCCCGGTGAGCTTTAAAAGGATGTAGAAGTCAAAGCAAGCAAAGCTATGATCTGACATTTGCACACCATAAGTACATTGAAAGCAAAACCGGCAATCCAAAGATTGCCGGTTTTTGTTCCACCTACCCATTATAATAAAGATGGGCCGTGAAGGACTCGAACCTTCGACCCGATGATTAAGAGTCATCTGCTCTACCAACTGAGCTAACGGCCCGAACTTACAAAACTACTTTGAATCTCGCCTGATACCTCCCCAAGCGAGCGCGCATTTTTGACGATGAAAGGCAGATTGTCAAGATGCCTTGCGATGCTATAATCGCGCTTCTTCATAAGCAGGAGGAGCAAGAAATGCCAACACGTGAAGTAATGATTGAGATGGGATTTTCATCGGCGCACGCGTTGCGCGGATATCGTGGCAAATGCGAAAACCTGCACGGCCACAACTACAGAGTCGAAATTTATGTGCGAGGCCAGAAACTCAACGACATTGGATTGCTGGTTGATTTCAAGGACCTGAAAGCGGCTACAAAGAAGGTCGTGGATTACCTGGATCACAAAAACATCAATGAACTGCCGCCGTTCGATAACGAACTTAACCCGTCGGCGGAAGAGATGGCAGGGTTCTTCTTTCATGAAGTCGGACGCCAAGTCAACGACGACCGCGCGCAGGTTTACAAAGTTCGCGTTTGGGAAACTGACACTTGCGCGGCGACCTATTCGGTAGATTGAACATCCCCATTACCGGAAGGTAATGGTTTATTTGAAGGAGTAAACCAATGAATGAGAAGCAACAGACAGGAAACGTCTTCGATTATTTGATTGATTCTTTTTGGGCAGCCTTGCCGGAACAGACCGCCGACGATTTGGCGATCTTCAAAAAGGATATGCTCAAAGGCATTCGCAGCGCAGTGGATTCGCTGGTTGATACTGAGATTGAATGCACCGACCGGCATCTGGAAAACGCGCGGCGAATGCGTCAGGAACGTTGCCAGCCGAAAGCCGAAAGCGCTTCGCCCAATCCCGCCTGAAATTTCATCCTGTAGATTGGCGATGCTGAGCACAACAAATCATTTTGACGCCGCCATTATTGGCGGAGGAGTGATTGGCTGTTCTATTGCGTGGCGATTGGCACAAGCCGGGATGCACGTCGCCCTTCTGGAACGAGGCGAAGTGGGCTGTGAAGCATCCTATGCCGCTGGGGGCATGTTGGCTCCGTTGGCGGAAGCCGATGCTACCGACGACTTCTTCCATTTGGCTGTCGCAAGCCGCGCGATGTACACCGATTTCGCGCGTGAGTTAAAAGAAGCAAGCGGCATTGACATCGAATATCGCACCGAAGGCACGCTTTATCTTTCGCTGACCGATCAAGACGACGAAGAGATTGACCGTCGCTGGCAATGGCAACACGAAGCCGGATTGAATGTGAAACGGCTCAACGCCGAATGCGTGCGGAAGCTGGAGCCATCAGTCAATGAACGGCTGCGGTGGGCGCTGAAATTTCCCGACGATCATCAAGTCAATAATAGGCGCTTGATTGAAGCCCTTCACGCCGCTGCGCGAAATG
>JBDSAM010000475.1:0-7788 GCA_039922135.1 Blastocatellia bacterium | reverse complement strand
CCAATGGCTTGACGAGCGTTTGCACCGAGTTGTTGCGCGCGCATGGGTTCGCCGAGCAGTTCAGCGAAAGTCCGGCTGAGTTCGTGAACCTGCTCGGTTGCCTCAGTCGCTTTCAATTGAATTACGGCCTTGCGCCGCAAAAATTCAATCATGATCTCGCGGAAGTTTTCCATGTGAGGGCCGACAACAATGGGCTTGGCGAACACCGCTGGCTCCAGAATGTTGTGTCCGCCTTTCGCCACCAAACTGCCGCCGACGAAAACGATTGAAGCAAAACGATAGAGCGCGGCCAATTCACCAATGGAATCGAGAAGAATAACATCAGCCGTTTTGCTGGCTTGATTCCCGGCTGACCGCTTTGTCCAGTTCAATCGTGAAGCCCGGATCAATTTTGCCACCGCATCAAACCGTTCAGGATGGCGCGGCGCAATCAGCAGACGAACATTCTCTGCCCGGCCTAACTTCTGTAACTGCCCAAACGCTTCCAGCAAAATTTGTTCTTCACCTTCACTTGTACTTCCGGCCACGATCAGCGGCGATAAGCTCAAAGCAAAAATGTCATCAAGCTGTTTGGCAGTCTCCGCCAAAGCAGAGGATTCGCTTGTGTCGCGGATGTCGTATTTCAGATTGCCACTGACGCCGACACGTTCGGGCGACGCGCCCAGCTTCATCGCGCGTTCAGCATCAACTCGACTTTGCATCAGGAACCGCGTGACCAATCCGTATAATCTGCGAATGAAGAAGCCAAACTTTCGCGAACGCCGAAAGGAACGATCTGAAATTCTGCCATTGGCGACCACGGTGGAGATGTTGCGCACGCGGCATTCAACCAGAAAGTTCAGCCACAATTCCGACTCCATCAAGATCACGATTTGCGGTTGGATGGCATTGAGCGCCCGACGAACCGTGAATTTCCAGTCGAACGGGAAATAACAAACTCCGTCCGCCTCAGCCAAGCGCTCGCGTGCGACGGCTTGACCCGTCATCGTCGTCGTTGAAATGATCAACCGGTGATTTGGGAAGCGTTCGCGCAGGGCGGCAATCAGCGGTTTGGCTGCCAGAGTTTCGCCGACCGAGACCGCATGCAGCCAGATTGCCGGTCGCGGATCATTTACTGCCATACAAGGTGCCGCCGTCCAAGGCAACCCCGACGACAACCACAGCCGCCCGCGAAGATTGCCCAGATATTTGCGATTGAAGATCGCTTGATAAGCGAAGTAAGGCAGGAGCGCGATGAAGGCCAGCGTGTAAAGTAAGCTGTAAAGAGGCTGCATAAACGGTGGTCGGTGGTTAGTGATCGGTGTCGGTGGCCTCGGAATTTCAACTAACCACCAACCACTGACAACCAACAACCAATCTATTTCGCCCGTTCAACGTACCGGCCTTCGTTGGTGTCCACACGAATCTTGTCGCCTTCTTTGATAAAGGCGGGGACTTGAAGGGAGATGCCTGTATCAAGTTTGGCTAGTTTGCCGACATTACTGACAGTCGCGCCTTTCACTTCGGGTTCGGTCTCGACGACGGTCAGTTCGACAACGGCGGGAATATCAATGCCGACTGGCGAACCTTCATAAAACTGGACATTGATTACGGTTTCAGGCAACAGGTAACCAGCCATATCGCCCAGATCGTCGGCTCTCAACTCGATCTGTTCATAGCTCTCGGTGTTCATGAAGTAGTAGGTTGAGCCATCATTATAAAGATAGGTCATTTCATGATCTTCCAGAACCACGCGGGCAATATCTTCTCCCGAACGAAAGCGGTGTTCAGTCGTTGAGCCGGTCTTTAGATTACGCATCTTGGTCTGAACCATGGCCCGCAGGTTGCCGGGCGTGTGATGATGGTATTCGACAATTCTGTGCAGTACACCGTTGTGCAGAATGACCATGCCTTTGCGAAGTTGTGTTGCCTGGATACCCATTGGAACTCTCCTTGATGACTACAGTGAAAAATATTGCTGGTTTTGAAAAGGCGAAAGGATAGCCAACGGGTTGCGGCGGGTCAAGGAACGCGTGCTTTGGCAGGCGAATGAAAATCTTCGGCAGCAGTATTGACCGGCTCAAAGTCGAAGGCTAGTATTCAAAATGTCGAAGGACTTCTGCAAAGTTAGTAGCGCAGGCTGTTCAATTTGTTCCTATTCATTTGATCGGGGACTGATGCAGATTTTCGCTGGCAGGCAGGCTCGCCAACGCGCGAGAAGCTAACGCCGCGGAGCTAAGGTCACCCACCTGTTTTGAACAGGTTCAAGTGAGGCTTGCGTTACGGCCACGCGGAAGTCCTCGTACTTTCTCTACCGCTCCTTTTCCATCTTCACACTGCCATTATTGGCATCCGCCAAGTCGTCGCTTCTTTGCGGGCGATGCGACCGGCTTAGAAAGGCCTTTCGGTTCCCAATGTTCAGAGTTTTGTTGATCGGCGACACGATGGCGCGCGCGGGCCGTTGCGTAATCGAAGAGCGGCTGTTCGATTTGCGCGCGCAGGGCGAGATTGATTTCGTTGTCGCAAACATCGAAAACGCCGCCGCAGGCTCTTCAATCACGCCACGCATCGCTGAAGAGTTATTCGCCGCTGGCGTGGATATTATGACTTCCGGCAATCACATCTTCGATAAAAAAGAAATTCTAGAATACATCGAACGCGAGCCGCGGTTGCTGCGGCCTGCGAACTACGCGCCCGGCGTGCCCGGCAAAGGGCGCTGGGTCGGCAAGAGCAACGGCGTCCCCCTCGCCGTTATCAACCTGCAAGGCCGCGCCTTTATGCCGCCGTGCGATGACCCTTTCCGCGCAGCAGATGCGCAACTTGCCGCGATTGAACCTTCCGTCAAGATTATCCTGGTGGATATGCACGCCGAGACAACGGCGGAAAAGATGGCGCTGGGGCGCTATCTGGATGGCCGAGTGTCAGCAGTGGTTGGCACGCACACACACGTGCAAACCGCTGATGAACAAGTTTTGCCGGGCGGTACCGGTTACATTACGGATCTGGGAATGACCGGCCCGCACGACGGCGTGATTGGAATGCAGACCGGCATCGTCATTGAAAGATTCCTGAAAGGCATCGCGCCGCGATTTGAACCGAGCGAAGGGAATATTAAGCTGAATGGGTTGATTGTAGACGTTGATTCAGAGACGGGGCATGCGCTGCGAGTTGAGCGCGTAAGCTTAAGTCATAAGTAATTGGATTGAGGTTATGGCTGAGGTTGCGAACGTAGTTATCATCGGCGGCGGCGTTGTCGGCGCGGCAATCGTGGCCGAAGTCTCGCGCCACATGGATGACGTATTTTTGCTTGAAGCCCTGCCGCGGCTTGGCCTGGGCACTTCGACACGAAACAGCGGCGTTATTCATGCAGGGATTTACTACCGGCCCGGATCGCTCAAAGCGTTTCACTGCGTACGAGCCGTACCGATGCTGTATAAGTTCTGTGCCACGCATAACATCCCGCATCAGAAAACCGGCAAGCTAATCGTCGCCGATACCAAAGACCAACTGCCACAGCTTGAAGCTTTAGTACTTCGTGCCGAACAGAACGGCGTCGAAGGTCTGCGGATTGTTGATCGCCCGTTCATTCAGCAGATTGAGCCAAACATCATCTCGCCCATCGCCATTTATTCGCCCTCGACCGGCATTGTCGAACCTGAAGAGTTGATTAAAACGCTTGCCCGCATCGCGCAAAACAATGGCGCGCACATTCTGACCAGCACGCGCGTCATCGGCGTCGAAGTCGAAAACAATCTGACGACAATTCGCACCGAACGGGAAGAGGTGCAGGCGCGTGTTGTCATCAATGCCGCCGGGCTGTTCGCCGACGACATCGCGCGTATGTTCGGCTACGACAAACATACGATTTACCCCTGCCGGGGAGAATACGCCGAGGTCGTGCCCAGCCGCGCGGCGATCGTCAATGGGTTGGTCTATCCGCTGCCGCTGCCCAGCGGGCATGGCTTGGGAGTTCACTTCACGCGAACCACTGGTGGCGCAATGCTGGTTGGCCCGAACGCGCGCTATCGGCAAACCAAAGACGATTACGACAGCGACCGCACGCCGCTTGAAGATTTCTATCAATCCGCTGCGATGATGTGCCCATCTTTGCGCCCCGAAGATTTACGGTTGAGTTATACGGGCATTCGCCCACGGCTGGTGCCAGAACAAGATCACTCGTTTGCTGATTGGGTGATTGAACACGATCCGCGCTGGCCGTCAGTCATTCATCTGATTGGAATTGAATCGCCCGGTCTGACTTCGTGCCTGTCCATCGGCCAGAGCGTTGCTGAAATGGCACGCTCGGTTCTGTAAACTTCAAGCATTCCCACCTGATGTCGAAGACAATTCTCTACTCGCTGGCCTTCGTTGCACTTGGCCTTATCTCCGGTTCCATTGGCCCGACGCTTCCCCTACTGGCCGCGCAGACTCACGTCGAGATGAAGCAGATCAGCAATCTGTTCGTCGCGCGCTCGCTGGGCACAATGCTCGGTTCCTGGGTGCTTGGCCGCGCGTACGATCGCGTCACGGGGCATCCGCTGCTGGCCGCGTCCCTGTTTGCCGCAGCCGTGGCGATGGCGGTGATCCCAATAACCAGCCTCTTGTGGTTGTTGCTGGCCATTTCGGCATTTATCGGCCTGGCGTCGGCTTCGATCAACGTTGGTGGCAATACGCTGATCGTCATGGTTCACGGCGAACGAGTGCGGCCATTTATGAGCGCAATGCATTTCGCCTTTGGCCTGGGCGGATTTCTGGCGCCGATGCTGGTGGCGCTCTTCGATCACCGCGCTGACGGTTTGCGCTTGGCCTATTGGATGCTGGCGCTGCTTATCGTGCCGTCGGTGCTGTTGACGATGCTTTCGCACAGCCCCGCGCCGCAAATCTCTCATCACGAAGAGCGGGCATCGGCAATTCCATCGCTGCTGTTGGGATTACTGGTTCTCTACTTCTTCCTGGAAGTCGGCGCGGAAGCGAGTGTGATGGGCTGGCTTTTCAGCTATGCGGTCAGTCACGGCATCGCTGTGCAGACGGCTTATAAAATCAATTCGGCCTTTTGGGCGGCATTCACCGTGGGGCGGCTGGCAACCATCGGGCTGTCGCTGCGATTCAGGGCATTGCCGCTGGTGCAGGGCTATCTTGGCCTGACAATCCTGTTTGCTGCGGCATTGCTGACGCTGCCTGCTTCACCCGCGCTGTTGTGGACGTGTGCTATCGGGCTGGGATTTGCAGTTGCGCCGGTCTTTCCCAGCGCGTTCGGCTATGCGCAAAACAAGCTTCACTTGTCCGGGCGCGTAACAGGTCTTTTCCTGGTCGGTGCATCAGCGGGTGGAATGTTCTGGCCGCGACTGATCGGCCAATTCTTCGAATCGCGCGGGGCGCAGGTAATGACCTGGGTAGTGCTGTTCAATCTGCTTGGCGCGCTGGCGATCATCTCCTTGATCTCGCTAGCTGGTCGCGCCGAAAACGCCACAACGTAGGCTGAAATTATGCTCAAATCGTGGACAAGAATTCGCTGGAAAGCAGCATGGCTTGGCTTGCCAGTTCTGTTGGTGACGGTGGCGATCAACGTTTGGATTGTGCGATCGGGCGCGGCCATGACGTTTACCGATCTGACCAGCGTGCCCGTGAACGATGTTGGGTTGGTGTTGGGCACAAGTCCGCGCACCGGGGGTTACGTTAATCCACACTTCCAAGCTCGCGTCGAAGCCGCTGCCAATCTCTATCACGCGGGCAAGGTCAAACATCTGTTGCTCAGCGGCGACAATCATATTGAAGGCTATGATGAGCCAAGCAACATGAAAGAGACGCTGGTAAATTTGGGTGTGCCCGAAGCGGCGATAACGCTTGATTATGCGGGTTTCCGCACGCTGGATTCGGTAGCACGGGCGAAGGTGGTCTTTGGGCAAACGCGGCTGACCGTCGTCACGGATGATTTTCACGTTGCCCGCGCGCTCTTTCTTTGCCGGGCACAAGACATTGAAGCCGTGGCTTTCTGCTCGGATGTAATTCCGCTCAAATACTCCGGAACGACACGCGCGCGTGAATGGCTGGCGCGAGTAAAAGCCTGGCTGGATGTTTATATCTTGCGAACCGGGCCGAAGTTTTACGGCCCGAAAGTCGACATAAAGATCGCCTGAAAATAAACGCTTGCCCAGACCGGATGAGCGAGTAGAATCGCGGCTTACAAATTTAATCCGCTCTCATCGGCTAGCTCGCAAGTCACTCCCTCAAGCTTCGTTCGTTGGTCATCGTTATGGACTATTTGATGCTCAGGAATTTTGATCTGTCGGGATACCACGAAACCAGGCTGATCTTGACGTTGATCAGCCTGGCTGTTGCTGCGTATTTCATCTACTACAAACGCGACCATCGTTATTTGCTGATCTTCGGCTGCGGCGTTCTGCTGCAAACACTGATGGAATTCGGCATCCAATGGATGGGGATACGGCAGGCGGAGCCGCCCATTCTGTTTTTTGGAGCGACTGTTCCCGCCACACTAACGCCATTGGCGTCAGGCTTTTTTGGAGGTGGCGTCGTTGCCTTGTTCGCGTTTTGGTTTGCCGATCTGCGCGCCGCCAATGCCAAACAAAACGAGTGGTGGCCGTTTTATGTCTTATGCGGATTGGTTGTGGCGCTCAGCTTTGTGATCGGAATTGCCGCGCGCGGGCATTACGTCACGTCGGCGCGTCCGATCTTCATGCCGCCTTCAATCTTCGTCACCACGGTCATTATCTTTGTCTGTTTGATGATCGCCTGGCGCAAGAACGATCTTTCATCGTTGGCGGGCTTTTTCGCCGGGCTGTTGCTGTTTGCAGTACTGAATTACGAACCGATGCATGCGATGGAGGTGCGTTACATCGGCATTCCAAACGGCAATCCATTCGCCACAGCGCCACTGGTATTGCAGATTGTGGTCATGTTTTTGTCGCACGTATTTGAAGCAGCCGGGGGCAAACTGCATTACTTTATGCTGCCTTACGCGCTTGGGTTGATTGCGTTGCGCGAACGCAAAGATCATAACCGCGAGCGATATTCGACGCAGCATCTGGAAGACCTGGCTTCGCGTGGCTGGCGCAAAAGGTCAAAGCCCTTCCCTCAATAATCCTTCAATCTCTTCCCTCGTGAATCCACAAAAGACTATCGAATTGCAGAACAGTTACGACGCCGTTGCAGAAGAGTATGTCCGGCAAATCTATGATGAGCTGAAAGAGAAACCGCTTGACCGGCAACTGCTGGATAGGTTTGCCGCTAATGTTCAGGAAAAGGGAATGGCGTGCGATGTGGGATGCGGTCCCGGCCAGGTGGCAAAGTATCTGGCCGAGCGCGGCGTCAACGTCATCGGTAGAGACCTTTCAGCAAAGACGATCGAACAGGCGCGGCAACTGAACCCCACAATCGAATTCCGGCAAAACAGTATGCTGGCGTTGACCACAGAGGATGAAACCTGGGCCGGCATCACTGCTTTCTATTCCATCATTCACATCCCGCGTGACGAAGTCGTTTCCGCTTTGGTTGAGTTCAAGCGCGTTCTTCGACCAGCCGGGTTGCTGCTGCTGGCTTTTCATATCGGCGAGGAAATTGTTCATTTAGAGGAATGGTGGGAGCGGCCAGTATCGGTTGATTTCGTCTTTTTTCAGCCCGACGAGATGACAGACTATCTGCAAACAGCCGGTTTTGAAGTTGAAGAAGTGATTGAACGACCGCCTTACGAAAATATCGAGCATCCAACTCGCCGCGCCTATATTTTCGCTAGGAAGCCTGCCTATATGCAGAGCACACCAAGATATGGATTGGCGCCGGTACGGAACC
>JBDSAM010000474.1:0-3136 GCA_039922135.1 Blastocatellia bacterium | reverse complement strand
TCGGATGGAGATTATACGCATCTGTCCGCGCGATGAACAGATACTTGATTGGGCGCGAGCGGCGATACGATCACAACTCAGCCATGAGTTGAATGTCCACGGCCCGTAGCCCTTTATCTTGTTCGGCGCGAATCAGTTTGAATTCAAAAATGTATCTGCGGCTGGGCAAATCATAGTTGACGGAACCATTGGAGGCAGGCGGCAGACTGGTGTCGTGAAACCACGCCGTTCCATAGGGCGAATCGGGATGCTTGGCGTCGGTCAGCCACAGATGTTGATCTATGTGTTTGAGGTAACGCATAAAGCCGAAATCGTTCTTGTGGTAATAGCAAATGCCGCGCACGCGATGATCAGCTTCTCCCCAAACGTTCTCTTCCGGCCCGTGATCAATTGGCAGCAGGTGCGGGATTAGATGGCCGGACACAAACATATCGGCTTCGCGGCGCAATTCGTGAGAGACGTTTTTGAAGGCGACGACTTCAACGCGGCAACCTTTGTTTTGCAGGGCGCGAACGACTTGCACAAAATCGCCATCGCCTGTCACCAGCAGCACGCGATCCAGGTTCTCCGATTGCAGCAGCGCGTCCACGGCCAGGTCCAGGTCGGCATTGGCTTTGGCCACGCGGGTGCCGTCTTCGTCGGTGAACCACTTGACCTCTTTCTGGATCACCTTGTAACCGAAGTCGCGAAGCACTGAATAAAAGCTATTCGTTCGGTGGAAATAGTAAGAATCGCGGCGGGCCTTTTCGGCGTCGTAGCTGACATAGGCGTTCAGGCGCATGGCTTCGGCGCCGCCACGGCAGGCGAATTCGCGCAATACTTCGTAGCCCATGCCGTAACCGCCATTGCGGTTGATATTGGCGACATCAACGTACACGCCGACGCGCGAGGTCGAGTTGTTAGAAGGCATAACTGCTCCCACGAGAAAGAATACAGATAGATCGCGAGATAAATAATGGAGAACTCTCTCAGTTGCCAGTTGCCAGTTGTCGCAAGCTCTCCTGATACGGTGGCCGGGCAACTCCGCGCTCAGTGATGATGGCCTCGACATATCGGTTTGGGGTCACGTCAAAGGCCGGGTTGGCAACGTTGATTCCTGTCGGGGCTAATTGCGTGCCTTTGACATGGGTGACTTCCAACTCATTGCGTTCTTCAATCGGAATCATCTCGCCCGACTCCAGGCTCAGATCAAGCGTCGAAATTGGCGCGGCAACGTAAAACGGGATGCTATTCTCCTTGGCCAGCACTGCGACCGAATAGGTGCCGATCTTGTTGGCCACATCACCATTGGCGGCGATGCGGTCCGCGCCGACGACGACGCAATCAATCTTGCGGCCTTTCATAAAATGGCCGGCCATGCTGTCCGTGATCAGGGTGACCGGGATGTTGTCTTTATGTAACTCCCAGGCCGTCAGCCGCGCGCCTTGCATAAACGGGCGTGTCTCGTCGGCATAGACGGCGACCTTCTTTCCGGATTCGATTGCTGCGCGAACGACTCCGAGCGCGGTGCCGTATCCGGCGGTGGCCAATGCGCCGGCGTTACAGTGCGTCAGCACGGTCGCGCCGTCAGAGATCAACTCTGCGCCGAAGCGCCCCATTGAGCGATTAATCTCGATGTCTTGATCGTGCATCAACTTCGCTTCTACGATCAGCCGCGCGCGAATTTCATCAAGCGAGGCATTTTCGCTTTTCAGCGCAGCGTACAGGCTTCGCATCCGTTCAATAGCCCAAAACAGATTAACGGCAGTCGGGCGCGTCGAACCGAGCGTCTGGCAGATGTGATCGAACGCTTGAGCAAATTGGGCTGGATCATTGGTTGTAATGTCGCGCGCGCCGAGCGCAACGCCCATTGCTGCTGCCACGCCAATGGCTGGCGCGCCGCGCACAACCATCTCTTTGATCGCCCATGCGACTTCTTCATAGCTGCGATAGACCGGATAAACCTCTTCAGTTGGCAACAGGCGTTGGTCAATCATGACTACGCCTTCGTCAGTCCATTCCAAAGTTTTGATCATAAAAATTGATAGCACCGAACGGGTCAATGCAGACGCTGCTGTAATAGGCTCGCTGCATTAAGCTACAACGACTAGCCAGATAAGCAGGGCTTTACCCGTGAAATGTAAGGTTTAAGATTAAAGGTTTGAGCGTTACGCGCGGCAGTCTACTGCAAAACGTGGGTTTTTCAAATTGTAGCCATCAAATAGAACTTACCGGTGGGTTGTGGAGAACCGCCTTTCGGTTCAAGTGTCACGGCGGTAGCGGCCAATCCATTCAAGGCTTCAGGCGGTAGTGTTAGGCTGAGTTCGCGATCACCCTTTTCATTCGTGCGAAAGAGGGCGGCATTGATCTTGGCGTCCTTTGTTACATACCAAAGCTGATAATCCCGATCGCTGGGCGGGGCAGGCAGGTCATGAACAAAGACCTTCCAGGTTTGTGTTCTGGTATCCCATACAACCTTCGCGTTGGCATCAGGGATTTCCACCCCCTTCATCGAAATGATGCGAGTATATGGCGACAAAAGATCATCCAGTTGGCTTTGTGCGGTGCCAAGCCGATCGGAAAGTTTTGAGTTTTGCCAGCCTAGAAATGCGCTGGTGAAGGCAAGCGCAATGGTCGCTGCCAGCAGCAACCAGCGGGGTGTTTGCGCAGTGGAAGGGCGCTTGGGTTGGAACGGAAGTACTTTGGTGGCGGATTCTAGGTGTGAAGATAAGTTGGTAAATTCGTTTGCTGCTATTCGCGTCAGCAAAAGACCTTTAAGGTGGGAAGGAACTTCTAGCTGTGGCAGTATTGCTGGCAAAAGGGCGGCGACTTCACTCCATTCGGCGAACTCACTCTTCTGTTGCTGCGTAGCGCTGCGCAGAAAGTCCTCTACAGCCTGCGCCGCTTTCAGGTCCAGCGCGCCGATTGCATAAAGTGGCGCCAGGTCTTTTACTTCGTCCCACGTCATAGGAGATCAAATAAACTCCAATCAACAAATTCCTGTGTTTCTTTGCCCTCAAAAACCACGCTTATTTCAGAATGAAATTACATTCTTTGGTTCTCTTCGGTATAGGCAAAGGGTCAACGTAACTTACGAGACGCTATACGGTTTAGATTCGCAGAATTGAAAAAAGACAGAAAGGCAATTGGTGAACCC
>JBDSAM010000473.1:0-6724 GCA_039922135.1 Blastocatellia bacterium | reverse complement strand
GCCCGCCACGCGGCTGGCCGTGATGTTGGCGATGCAGCCGTTAGCGAATTCCAGACGAGCATTGGCCAGGTCAATCTTCTGCGTCAGGATCGGAATGCCGACGGCTTCGATCTTGATGACTTCGCTGTTGACCAGACTGGCAATGATGTCCAGTTCATGCACCATCAAATCCATCACCACATCAATGTCCAGCGAACGCAGTGTGAAAATGCCCATGCGGTGCGCCTCAAAAAACTTTGGAGCGGCCAACTGCTGCTGCAATGCCCGAAACGCTGGATTGAAGCGTTCGATGTGGCCGACCTGCAAGACCACGCCTTTGGCTTCGGCCAGACGGATCATCTCGTCGGCTTCGGCTAGCGTGTGGGAGATTGGTTTTTCGACCAGTACACTGACACCAGCCTCCAGACAGGCGCAGGTCGCTTCCTGATGATTGACGGTGGGTGTGGCAACGCTGACGACTTCGACATCGCCCAGCAGTTCGCGGTAATCGTTGGTGAAGCGCGCGCCATATTTTTCAGCAATGGCGCGCCCATTGGTTTCATTGGTGTCGCAGACCGCCACCAGCTCAGCGTCTTCAAGGGTGTGATAAACACGAGCGTGCTCTTTGCCCAGATGGCCCACGCCGATGACCGCAGCTTTGATCTTTTCAGCCATAAATCATCCAGTCTACATTTGGCCAGTTTCAAGTTTTAAATTTGGGATGGTACTCTGAGTGCCGAAATTTAACCGCGAAGCTCCGATTTTGAAACCGTAACTGTGCAAACCCGCAATCTTCCTCGAACAATATCTGACCAACATTCGGCCCAGAATTCTGTAGACACTTCTGCCGAAAGTTCTACCCACACTTCTGAACGCTACTTTCTGCTTGCGCTGGTTGTGTTGTGCAGTGCCGTCTTTTTTTATGGACTGGGCAGCCTGCCGTTTATCGGGCCGGACGAACCGCGCTACGCCGAAGTCGCGCGCGAGATGTATCGCAGCGGCGATTGGATTACGCCGCGTCTGGGTGGCATTCGCTGGTTTGAAAAGCCCGCGCTGACGTACTGGCTTTCGGCAATCGGCTACAAGTTATTCGGCGAATCGGAATTCGCCGCGCGCTTTGGTATCGCAGTCTTTGCCAGCATCGGCGTACTGCTGGTTTATTTCTTTGGCAAACAGGTTCGCTCGGCGCGGTTTGGGTACTTGAGTGCGGCGGCGCTGGCGACCTGCGGATTGTGGCTGGGTTTTGCGCGCGGCGCGACATTCGATCTGCCGTTGTCGGTCGCGATGACACTGGCGCTGTTCAGCTTTTTCGTGTGGGAACGTCGGGAAAAAGAGCAGGGCAGGAATCGTTTCTGGTGGATCCTTTGTTTTGCGCTGGGGCTGGCGGTGCTGGCAAAGGGGCTGGTCGGCATTGTGCTGCCTGCTGCGATCATCGGCTTGTACCTGCTGCTGACGCGAAGGCTGAAAGTGATTTTGAAGCCGAAGCTGTTATTCGCGGGTACAATCCTCTTTCTGGCGACGGCGGCTATCTGGTATGCGCCGGTGATGGCGCGGCACGGGCGCGAATTCATTGACGAATTTTTTATCGGCCACCATTTCCAACGTTACCTGAGCAACAAATACAAACATCCGCAGCCTTTCTATTTCTTCATTGGCGTTTTGCTGGCGGGCAGCTTTCCGTGGATTTTCTATTTTGTAGCTAGCATCTGGCGGGCTGTGTGGCGTCGCGGCGAATTATTACAAGACCGTCTGCGCTTGTTTCTGTGGTTGTGGGCCTTCGTGCCGGTCGTCTTCTTTTCATTTTCAGGCTCGAAGCTGCCGGGGTACATCCTGCCGGTGTTTCCGGCCGTGGCAATGTTGATTGGGATAGAAGTGGAGCGTTGGTGGATGGAGGGTGCTTTGCCAGGCTGGATGACTCTGAGCGGGCTGACGGCGCTGCTGGTGCTGGCGGTTGGCGTTGCCGCGATCTGGGTTGGGCCGCACGCGCTGGGGTTGAGTCCGGTGGAAACCGGGTTGATTTCGGGCGCAACGGTGGCAGTTGCGATTGTCTATTTTGCGTTGCTGGTCTGGCGGGGCGGGGGACAGGCGACCTACTTTCTGCCGTTTGGGTTGGCGCTGGTGGTGATCGTCGCGACGCACACGGTCTTTCCGAAACTGGGGGAACAGGAATCGTTGCGCACTCTGGCGCAATCGGCTGGCCGGCATGCTTCGACCGATGAAAGATTGATCTTTTACGTCACTGCCGATCACGCATTCGATTATTACGCGACAGGCTTGCCGCTGCGCGATACAAAATCGGAGTTAGTGACGACCACTTCGCCGGACAATATCGCGCTGCTCGTCGCCGCCAGCAAGACCCAAAGCATTCTCATCGCCTCCCCCAAACGGTGGAGCGATGCTGTCGTAAACTCTGACAAGCTGACGACAGAAAAATTGGGCGAACAAAATTTCAGCGCGCGCTGTTCGCCAGATTGTGACTGGGTGCTGTTGCGGGCTCGGCGCAAGCAATAAAGCAGGAGTTGTAAGGAGTTTTATCGTGCAGGAACGTGAAGATCATTTGATTCAGGGGGTCGCCGCCGATGCTGCGGTTCGCGTTATCGCGGCGGTGACAACGGATTTGGTCAACGAAGCATGCGGACGGCACAGCACGTCCCCAACAGCTTCAGCGGCGCTGGGACGGGCCATGACGGGCGCGCTGTTGCTGGGGCGCAGCTATAAAGACCTGGAATACATTACGCTGCGGTTCGACTGCAAAGGCGAGATCGGCGGCATTACGGCTGAAGCCAGTGCTCACGGCACCGTGCGCGGATATGTCAAGAATCCATTGGCCGATGCGCCGCCAAATGCGCTAGGTAAGTTGAATGTGCGTGGGATTGTTGTCGGAGAAGGCGGGGAAGAAGACAAAGGCATGCTCCACGTCATTCGCGAAGCGGGACACGAGATCGGCTTGATGAAAGACCCATACATTGGCTCCGTGCCAATTGTGTCGGGCGAGATTGCCGAAGACATTGCGTATTATCTGGCGAAGTCCGAACAGATCAACTCGGCAATTTCGCTGGGGGTGTTCGTCGAATCGGAACAGGGAATTGTAACAGCGGCTGGGGGCTATTTGATTCAACTGATGCCGGGCGCAGAAAGCGGAACGATTGCCGCCATCGAAAAAGCGATTGCATCAGCGCCGCGCGTTACTGATTTGATTCGCGGCGGCGCTGATGCGGAACAGATGATGCGCAGAGTATTGGGTGATTTATCCCTGGAAGTTTTGAACACGCATCCAGCCAGCTTTCGCTGTACGTGTTCGTATGAACGCGCGGTCAACATCGTGACGATGCTGGGCGAAGCCGAAGTCCGCGATATGTTGGAAAAAGATAGCAGCGCGGAACTGATCTGCCATTTTTGCAGCGCTGTCTATTACCTGGATGGCCTGGCGCTGCAAGAGATACTGACGCCATCGGTGCTGATGTGAAATGTGGAGCAGTCTGAAGCCAGAATGTACAGCCGACTGTTAGTCGGCTGTAGTCTTGCGGGAAAAGGGCAGCAATGGGAACCCCAGCCGACTAACAGTCGGCTGTACATCAGCGCCGCCTCACTCATCTCACAATGTCTTCAGGTATTCGATCACTTGCCGTTTCTCTTTCTCGCTCAGTTTGAATCCGAACGGATGGCCTTGATTGCCCAGGCCGGGCAGCGTTGTATCAATCACGCGGCGGCGGGCTTCGGCGGGCGCCTCTTTCGGCGCGGGGGCGGAAAGCTTTTCAACCTTCAAGCCAAGATTTTTCGCATCGTACTCCTTGACCGCGCCAACACGGCGGAAGAATTTCGGACGAGCCTCAGCCGTCAGCACGCCGTAAACAGTCGGCACCGATCCATTGTGGAAATACGGCGCTGATGCCCAGACGCCAATCAGCGGCGGCGCAACGTAGCCGGTCGGATATTCGTAGCCCTGCTCGCCACTTTTGCCGAACCACGTTTTTTTGTAATAGTCGCGGAACTCTTTGGTCAGCTTGGTCAGCCGCAGCGTATCGGTCCCGATCACATCTGTTGGCACCACTTTGTTTGGATATTTGCCTTCGGGGCCATACGTGCCGTGACAGCCCGCGCAGGTTTTGTTGAAGATCTGCTGGCCATCCGCCGCCAGTTTCTGGTCAACCGGCAAAGGGTATTTCGGCGGCTCGATAGATTTCAGGTAAGCGAGAATGTCTTTGAAGTCCGGCTCCCACGAACGAATCTTTTCGCCACTGGGTTCGCCCATTGCAAACTGCATGATGGCGCGCGAAAAATCGCCTTTCACGCCCGCATCAGCATACAGCGCCGTTTTCTTTTTCAGATACCACCAAGCGGGCGGGTCAAGATCGTAATCGCTGTAATCGCCCATCGGCAGCGGGTCTTTGCGTTGCGACAGATCTTCATTGCGTCGGCGCAGCAACTCCAAACTGAAGACGAAAGCGTTGGTGCGCCCGCGCGACATTCCAAACAATATTGGAAAAGGGCCTTTCAGGCCGGTTGCCTTGTTTACATCTTCATACAGCGTTTGCATGTCCAGTTCAGTGTTGGGCATGCCGATCTTGCTTTCGCCTGTAATTGGCACGCGCCCACCGTGGCAGAGCATGCATGTCTGTGCCCAAGCGCCTTGAGCGTTCGCGACAAGCTGCAACGGCGCGCCCTGATTGTCCCAGGTTGCTTCAGAAAAACCGTAGCGTTCAAAGGCCACTTTGCGGACGGAATCTGGATCGTTCGGATCAATCTTCGCCTTCCATTCCGGCTCCCACGATTTGTTCGCGACCAGTTGCAGAAGCTGTTTATTCATCAGCGGCTGGCCGTACTGTTTGTGCTGCAGATTCCACAACCCACGCTCTTCCGCCGTCATCTCTGCGGCCTGGCTGCGGGCGGTGTGCTTTGATGATGGCAATCCGGCGATAAGTGAAAACCCCAAAATCATGAATGCGGCCAGGAGGATTAGTCGAAAATTTCGCGATTGATGCATACGGCTCCTTTTTGTCATTGGCTTGGAAGATAGTGCGGCGCAAATTATGCGCGCCGGTTTGATTGCCAGCAAGACATATGCATTTGAATAACTGTCCGGTTTTAATTTTGTTCTGACGAAACGTCTTGCCAGAAAGTCCGTTCTCCGTCTGATGCAAAATATCGTTGTCGAGCGGCTGCTCAAGCCCCTCAGTCACAATCGGGTATTTAGAATTGGGCGAAAAAATCTCGACATTCTTTCCCATCACGTTATAATCGAAAACAGTTAGCGGGTTTTCAGCCGGAAAGGGACTTTATGAAATCAACCTCGATCAAAGAAGTCACGCAGGTGCTGCGCGCTTGGATGCGCGGCGAAGAAGGCGCAAAAGAGGAGTTATATCAGATAGTTTACGATGAACTCCGCCGTGTTGCGCACCGCTATATGAGCCGCGAGAATTCCGGCCACACCTTGCAAACGACCGCGCTGGTCAACGAAGCCTACCTGAAGCTGGCCGATACAAATAACTTGAACTGGCAAGATCGCGCGCACTTTTTCGCTGTGTCGGCGAATGTGATGCGCCACATTCTGGTGGATCACGCGCGTGCCACACGCGCCATTAAATGCGGAGGCGGCGCACAACACGTTGGATTGGAAGACATCGTCGAAATCCCACAGGCTCCCAATAAAGACGTGCTCGCCCTAAATGATGCCCTGAACAAATTGGCCAAGGTGGACGACCGCAAAAGCAAAGTCGTCGAACTGCGTTACTTCGGAGGCTTAAGCGTGGAAGAGACAGCGGAAGTTTTGAAAGTCTCGGCCGATACCGTCATGCGCGACTGGCGCTTGGCCAAAGCCTGGCTGTTGCGCGAGCTTCAATGGAAAGGTCAGCCATGAACTCGCCTGCCGAATTAGGGACTGTAGACGTTCGAATCACGCTCGACGACATCTTCCAAACCGTCTGCGATCTGCCGCCGGACAAACGCAGCGCTTATCTGAATGAAGCCTGTGCCGGTGACGAAGCCATGCGCCGCGAAGTGGAAGACTTGATCCGGTATTACGAAACCAACAAAACCTTCCTGGAAAAACCTGCCATTCAGGATGTCGCCCAGCAGATGGTCGAATCCGGCGAAATGGCGACTCCTACGCCCGAACCGCTAATCGGCAAAGTCATCGGCAATTACCGCATTCTGTCCACGATCTTCGCCGGAGGCATGGGGGAAGTTTATCTGGCGCGTGATCTGAGCCTGGATGTTGACGTTGCTGTCAAATTTCTGCGCCGCGAATTCAATGACGATCCTGAATGGCAAGCCCGCCTGGAACGCGAGGCTCGCCTGCAAGCCGGATTGAACCATCCCAACATTGTCGGCATCCATTACAAAGGCGAATTCGACGGGCGGCCGTTTTTGGTTTTTGAATTCGTCCCCGGCGAAACGCTGAAAGACAGGCTGGACAAAGGTCCGCTGCCGATCAAAGAAGCGCTGCCGCTTTTCAGCCAGTTGGCCGACGCGCTCAAAGAAGCGCACGACAACGGCATCATCCACCGCGATCTGAAACCATCGAACCTGATGGTCACGCCCACGGGGCAGCTCAAAGTGCTGGATTTCGGCATCGCCAAAAAGATCAGCGCCGACCTGACAACCGTTGATCTGGGCATTGAAGCCGGTGAACTAACGCGGGATTACGGCAAGACGCGCAAAGGCGAAGTGATGGGCACCGTCGCGTATATGAGTCCTGAACAAACGCGCGGCGAACCGCTGGATGTGCGCACGGACGTGTGGGCAT
>JBDSAM010000472.1:0-4235 GCA_039922135.1 Blastocatellia bacterium | reverse complement strand
TCTCCGTTCGCAAGGCCCGCTTGAAACAACGCGCCGATCAAGGAGACCAGAGCGCACGGGCGGCGCTTGATCTGGCTGAAATGCCCGGGCAGTTTCTTTCCACCGTGCAGGTTGGCATCACGTTGGTTGGGATTTTGGCGGGAGCATTCGGCGGCGCACGGATTGCGGAAAAGCTGGCACCTTCCCTGGCTGGCCTGCCTTACGTCGGGGCGTACGCAGAAACCATCGCCTTCAACCTGGTCGTCATCGTCATCACTTACTTTTCGCTGGTCATCGGCGAATTGATTCCGAAGCGGCTGGCGCTGCACTCACCTGAAGCCATTGCGCTACGCATCGCTTCGCCGATGACCAAGCTATCCAGATTCGCACAGCCTCTGGTTTCCTTACTGGATCATTCAACCGACGGATTGCTGCGCTTGTTCGGATTGCGCGAACCAGCGGACTCACCAGTAACGGAAGACGAAATCAAAATCCTGATCGAACAAGGCATTCACGCAGGCGTTTTTGTCGAAGCCGAACGCGATATGATCGAGCGTGTTTTTCATCTGGCTGATCGCCGCATTGTCGAAATTATGATTCCGCGAACGGCGATGGCCTGGCTGGACACAAGCGATTCGCCGGAACAAATCAGGGCCTCTGTCATTGGCAGTCGGTATTCGCGCTTCCCTGTTGCGCAAGGCTCGCCCGATAATATTCTGGGCATTGTGCAGGCCAAGAATCTGTGGGCGCAAAGCCTGGGAGATAGTCAGGCCAACTCATTGAACAATCTGTCTATTGATCTGAAAGCCGTGCTGGAAAAGCCACTCTATCTGGCCGAAGGCACATCGGCTTTCAAGGCACTCGAAGCCTTTCGCCAAACGCAGACGCAAATGGCGCTGGTGGTGGATGAACACGGCGGCATCGAAGGTCTAGTCACGGTCAACGACATTCTGGAAGCCATCGTCGGCGATTTGCCGGGAATGGGAGAAATTGTCGAGCCTCTTTTCAAACAGCGTGAGGACGGCTCTTACCTGGTTAGCGGGTCATTGCCAATTTTAGAGTTCAAAAAGCTTTTCGCCCTGCGCCATCTGCCCGGTGAAGAGAACGATTGGTACAAGACCGCTGGCGGGTTCGTCATGACCTACCTGGGCAAAATCCCGCGCGCGGCGGACAGGTTTGAATGGGGTGGGCTGAAGGTCGAAGTGATGGACATGGACCGCAATCGTGTGAATACATTGCTGATCACACAACTCCCTTCGGACGAACCCATGCGATGACCGGCGAAAGGAACCGCGATGAACCTTCATTGGATACAAAACATCTATCAGACTGTCACAAAAGCGATGAGGAAGTGTCCACATTGCGGCAAGAAAGCGGCCTATCCGCAGAAAAAGGCCGGGCAATTTCATCTCTGTAAATACTGCCTCCACCGGTTCAAAGAGAAGACCGGCTGAGAACGCTTTTGACAGACGAAGGGCGGATCCGAGATCCGCCCTTCGTCTGTAGCCAAATTCAACAGCAACAATTAAGCGACGGTGATCTCTTTGGCCAGATAGACATCCTGAATCGCGTTTAGAATTCCGACGCCTTCGTTCATCGGACGCTGGAACGCCTTGCGGCCTGAGATAAGCCCCATGCCGCCCGCTCGTTTGTTAACAATGGCCGTTGTCACGGCTTCCGCCATATCGCTGGCACCTTTCGATTCGCCGCCGGAGTTGATCAACCCCGCGCGCCCCATATAACAATTCGCCAGTTGATACCGCGTCAGATCAATCGGATTGTCCGAAGCCAATTCGGTGTACACGCGATCGTCAGTCTTGCCATAAGGATTTTCCTTGGACGCCAGCGCCTTGAATCCCCCGTTGTTGAGCGGCAGCTTCTGTTTGATGATGTCGGCTTCGATGGTTACGCCCAGATGATTGGCTTGGCCGGTCAAATCCGCCGAAACGTGATAGTCCTTCTCTTTAGTCTTGAACGCAGGGTTGCGCAGATAGCACCACAGCACGGTGAACAGGCCCAGTTCGTGCGCTTGCTGGAAGGCTTCGGAGACTTCGACTAATTGGCGCGTTGATTCTTCCGAACCGAAGTAGATCGTCGCGCCGATGCCCACTGCACCCATATCGAACGCCTGATCCACTCTGCCGAACATCACCTGATCGAACTTGTTCGGATAGGTCAGAAATTCGTTGTGATTGACTTTGACGATGAAGGGAATTTTGTGCGCGTATTTGCGGGCGCAAGAACCCAGCACGCCCAGCGTCGAAGCCACCGCATTGCATCCGCCTTCGATGGCCAGCTTGACGATGTTTGCCGAATCAAAGTAAAGCGGGTTTTTGGCGAAGCTGGCACCGGCGGAATGTTCGATGCCCTGATCCACAGGCAGGATCGAAACGAAACCGGTCTTACTCAATCGTCCGGTGTTAAACAGCGATTGCAAGTTGCGCAGAACTGACGGCGAGCGATCCGTATCCATAAACACGCGATCCACAAAATCCGGGCCCGGCAGGTGCAGCAAATCTTTTGAAATCGTCTTGCACTCGTGCTTCAGCAAAGCCTGGCCGTCTTCTCCCAGCAGCTTTTCAATCTCTTGAAAGTTCATGATTTTCTCCGTTGGAATTGATGAGGTTTGTAAAGTAAGCGGGATTGTAATGTGCGGGTTTCGCCATGGTCAAACCAAGTCTGAAACTCGCCAGGCGCCACCTGGCGAAAGCCAATGGGATAGTAAAAAGATGGCAAAACGCGCGCTTGCCTTGTCCGCGGACTATCGCGTACATTACGCCGCGTTGCTCCCGTAGCTCAGTGGATAGAGCATCTGCCTTCTAAGCAGAGGGCCGCTGGTTCGAGTCCAGCCGGGGGCATTCAGAAGAGAAGCAGTAACGGGCATCTTCTCATAAGCGGACGCTGAAGGGGCCCGTTCTCCTTTCTCTACGCATTATTCTCCCTGAGCGAATCAGCATTCCAATTATCAACTCTCTTCTTCCAAAAGGCGCTAGATGAGATTCATCGTCCACGGGGCAGGAGCGGTAGGCAGTCTGGTCGGCGGTAAGTTGGCAGAGAGCGGCTGTGAGGTCGTTCTGGTCGGCAGAAGCGCTCACGCCGAAGCCGTCAATCGCCATGGCTTAAAAATCAGATCATTGAAAGGCGACAGCGTAGTAAAGAATCTGCACGCCATCACCTCGCCGCATAACATCACGCCACATCCGGATGATGTGATCCTGTTGACCGTCAAAACCATCGAGACATCTCACTCGGTTCAATCCTTGCGCGAAGTCTTTCCCGAAGAAACGCCGATCTTCTGTCTGCAAAATGGAGTGCGCAATGAAGACCTGGCGGCGCGGCGCTTCCTGAACGTGCATGGCGCAATGGCGGCGATGTGTGTGACGTTCCTTTCGCCGGGCATTGTCGCTCACACCTTTGGCAACACAATCTCCCTGGGAAATTACCCGCTTGGCCGCGAAGAACTTTGCCTGCAAGTCGCGGAACAGTTGGAAAAAGCGGGCTTCAGCACGACTACTCATGAATCCATCATGGCCGTCAAATGGAGCAAGCTGATTCTGAATCTGAACAACGCGACCTACGCGATTATCGATAAACATCTGCAACTTGGTTTGACGACCCCTGCAATCAGCAGCTTAATGGCCGACGTGGAAGAAGAGGGGTTGCATGTGCTCGGCATGGCCGGCATTTCGCTGGAAGACGCTAACAATCCGATTGATTTCAAAAAAAGGATGGCTGATCTGCGCGGTGTAACGGAAGACCCGAAAAAGAGATACGACGCCGAACAAATACCAATGGAACTGCGCACCTATCCATCAACCTGGATGGATCTGAAGCAGAAACGCGGCGACACCGAAGCAGGATATTTCAACGGCGAGATTATTTTGTTGGGAGAAAAGTACGGCGTGCCCACACCTTACAATTCCACGTTGCTGAACATTGTTGAAGCAATGGCGATGGAAGGAACCGATCCTGGCCTATACACGTTGGAAGAATTGATAGAACAAATCGAACAGCAGCGGCTGAAAATTTACCACAGCTAGAAAACCTGCCAACCAAAAATTCCCGAAGCACAATGCGAACACAAAACAGACGAGGGAGAAGCCCCACAACTCCTCCCTCGATTTGGCCGCCCGAATTGCAATTGTGCGCAATCTATTAGGGGAGGCCAAAGGGCAAAATCTCTGCCTGCAAAAATCGTTTTTGCTTGGCCGGTTCGAAAGCTCACGCAATTCCAGTTGACGCCGCATACTCTATGC
>JBDSAM010000471.1:0-6825 GCA_039922135.1 Blastocatellia bacterium | reverse complement strand
AGCTTTTGCTGAACTCAAGGAAACACAAACAACATCCAGAATGCCGATCCTGGATGCAATTCGCCAGCACCCTAAAAACATTTTGGTGGCGATGGGAGCAAGACTGGCGGAAAACGGAGCGTTCTACCTTTACACTGTTTTCATCCTGACGTTTGCCACGCTGCCACGAATTGGCTTTTCCAGCTCAACCGTTCTCGCCGCCATTTCACTGGCGGCAATCATTGAGATCTTCGCGATTCCCACTTACGGATGGTTGTCGGATCGTTTTGGGCGAAGGCCTGTCTATCTGTTTGGCGCAATCTTCACGGGCCTGTTTGCCTTCCCATTTTTCTGGCTGATCGAAACCTCAAACAGCTTCTTGATGCCGCTGGCAGTCGTCTGCGCCCTAGTTTTTGGCCACGCGGCGATGTACGGGCCGCAGGCCAGCTTTTTCTCGGAACTGTTTGGCACTCGAGTTCGATACAGCGGCGCATCGCTCGGCTATCAGCTCGCTTCGGTAATTGCCGGAGGGCTTTCGCCGCTGATTGCCACTGGCCTGCTGCGACGCACCGGAAGTTCATGGCCGATTGCGTTATTTATTGTGGGAATGGCTGCAGTGACTACGGTTTCTGTTTTTCTGGCAACTGAAACTGCGCATCAAGATATGAGCGAGACTGAAGAGTCTCTCTCGGATGTCACATGACAACCTGCTCCCTATCTCATTTCGACCAATTCAATCGCAATTGTGTCTGGCCCTTCGATCATTGCTGAGCGTGTTTGACTGTTGCCGAACCGATGCGGTTCTTCCAAAACCTTCACGCCTGCTTTTCGCAATCGCTCCAACGCGACACTGACATCCGGAACATGAAAGGCGATGTGATCAACGACGTGGCCGCGCGGGCTGATTAACTTCGCTGGTCGTTGTTGCGGATAAATAATCAAACTGATTTCGCCGAAGCGCACTGTCGCCGCTGGTGAGCGAATCACGCCAAGCGGTTCGCTAGGGGCGGCAAACGGAACTTCGCAAGGGCCTGTGCGTTGCGCGCGGCTGACCGCACCAAGGTGTTTGACGTACCAGTCAGCCGCGCAAAGTGGCGCATCGCTGTACAAATGGACGTGAAGGAAAGCGCGAGTGTTCGACGTGTTGATTTCAACCAGTGCGCCATCCGGCGCTTTCATATACGCGAACAGCAGGCCTGATCCCAGCTTTGTGATCGGTGTTTGAAAGCTGACGCCCTTGGCCAAGTGTTTTTGATAATCCGCCTCCATTGCCGTGCTACCCCAGCCGAAATGCCAGATGGCGCTGTCGGGCGCTGTCGGCGGAGCCGTCTTCACTTTGTTGAAGAGCAGATACATCTTCTCGCTCTGAATCGCGTCAGAGCCTGCCAGCGAAGCCTTCTTAGTGACATCGAAAGTTCTGGTGTAAAAATTCATCGCTGCGGACGGATCGGTGGAATTCAAGTGGACGTGATGAAAGGTAGCTGAGACATAAGCTTCTTGAGTTGTCTGCGTTTCGGTTTCAGCCCACGGGAGTATCACCTGCGACGAACCATCAACCGAGATTACATACCAACTCAACGCAGCGATGCGTATCGTGGACAACGCAACTAACGTGATGAGCATTGCTGCGTGACGCTTTCCTGACTGCTTGTCTACCCTGGAGGGAAATGTAAGTTTCATTGCTTCTGAGTCAGTTCAGAACCTTATCCCGCATCCGCCACAAACTCGCCGCTGTGAACGGTTCGCCGTCGAAGACAATCTGCTTCACGGGCTTGCCCTGTTTCTTCAGATACTCGGTCACGTTCATCCAGCGAATCTGGCCGTCCGAAGTGCGAACGACCAGCATCACCGGGTATTCGTGCGCTTGCCAGTATTCGGCGTGGCGTTCTTTCTTGATCCTAAAAATCTCTTTGCCGTCCTTGCGCGTTTCCAGATACGAATCGCCCGATTTCAACTGCAAATAGACGCGCCGCCCGCTCGCCTGTCCGTTGTTGTCTTTGAATTCGATCTCGCCGTCAATGCCCCAATCCGAGTTGGGCGTGGGGCGGAAAATCTGGCCCGCCTCGCCCGCAATCGCAAAAGCGTGGCCGACCAGGATCAGTTCGCGACTCTCGTTATCAATTGCGCGGCGGGCTTGCTCTTCCATCTCGCGGACTTTCGCTTGCGTATCTTCCGAAGCAAACTTCTCTTCGATCAAATCCCACAGCAGCACACGACTCTCGCAATTGACGCAGAGGATGTCTTTCATTCCCCGGCTCAGCCGTTTCTGCACCGCGTGCCGGTCTTCAATGGCCGACTGGCAGTGTCCGGCAGACAATTCCACTCAAAAGCCTTTCACAGAGCGTGCTATTGAAGACAGGCTCATTATCAAATCGTCGTATGTAAAGAGCGTAACTCTACCGAAGTCGTGACTCTTTAGTTTTCTGAGATGTTCAGGATCATATCCAATGTCTCTTCCCATTATTACGACTCCCCTAATCGTGCCAACCTCATCACTCGACAAACCAATGCAACTGAGAACTGCCGGTCTATGCTCATCGGCTTGATGCAGCCAATCCCTTACTTGATCGAACGGATGCTGAAGCTCAGCAGAAATCCCTCCATCCTTTTTCAGAAGCGGTTTGGATGGCTTTTCCAACTCAATCAGGAGGAGTTCCTTTTTAGGAGTAAGAATGACGATGTCGGTCTTATATTTGCTCAGTATTGGTGCTTTATAGAAAACGCGAACTGGGGAAAAAAGGCTCAGCAGAACAGGGTGCTCTTCGATAAATTTTGCACTTGCTCTTCAGTGATGTCGTCAAACGTCAACAGCATTTGAAAGGCAAGCCGCGTTACATCAAGACTAGTATTTTCGTAGTGACGAGCGAAGGATTTGTTGCCATCTGGTCTGACGGCATGACCCAAAAGACCATGCATATTTGCACGTATAATCGTCAGGTCAAAATTTATCGCCCCACAATCGCAAACGAAGCTATCTGGTAAATCCTTGTACCAGACGCAGCCATCTTTTTCTTGGCGTTCGTTGCGATCTATCCCAGCATAAATTCTTATTTGCTTTTTACAGGTCGAGCATTGGTAAGCGAGTTGAGCCCATCCGGCTGTATCTGGATTCAACTTGAGATAATTTATTCGCTCAGGTGTGAGAGGTGGCACTTCATCAAGCTTGAGCACTAATTGTCCTGTCGGAATATCAATGTTATCCCTGCTCATTACTACGCGTAAGCTACAGGGCGAATATAGGAAAACTGGATTGGATATTCTTGCTATACAAACCACCCATCCTGACCAGTCATTGAATAGAGGAGAATCCCGAATAATAGTTTCTCGAATGATTTCCACGTCAGAGTCTAAATCAAAACCAAACAACTCTACGCCATTATCTCCAAGAAAACGAAGTCTCGCCTTCTGTAGCTTTTGAATATTGTAAACAGCAAAAACGACCGAATATCCCTGCAAACTTAATGGAAAAATCGGCGATAGGATTGCAGGACTCAAAGCCACAAGATTGTGTATCCAGCCATCCGATTTTTCTGTTCTGAAAGTTTCATCTCTTTCACACAAACCGAGAAAAGCAACTTCTGGAACTAACATACGCACCTTCCTATTTTCTGATTACTCGGCGGCGTCCAGCCGCAGGGGAATGAAACGGCGCTGCTGATTAGTCGGGGCGCGGAACAGCACTGTGGCGTTCAAAAGCCACCCTTTCCGACGTGGAGACATTCGCCGACATCATCATCACCAGCGTCTGCGATTGCTCCAAGCCTTCTTCATCTTGCGCGGGATCGAATCGCCCGGCTTGATCTCCCAATCATCTTCAAACACACCGGGCCAGACACGCAGGCCGTCTTTGCGCAACCGCTCGGCCAATTCGCGCACGGCGGGTTTGTCTTTGGCGCTGTGGCTGATGAAGACGTCGTAGGTGAATGTTTCGGCCATCGGGTGATCCTCGATTGTGGCGTTCAATCTTTTAGCCTGCGGAGCAGGCGACCAGCATAAAGCCTGGGGTGGAACGCCAACGGCGTGGAACCCCCAGGTAGTAAACGGTAAAAAACAGTTAGCCCGTGGAACGGGCGGCAGCCATTGGTTGTCAATCGCGCCGCATTGTACACGCTGTCGCTCGCTCCGCGAGCTTGGATTGTTGTGTGATTGCTTTCCTGGGGCTACGCGCTATCGCGCTTCACCCCAGGCTTTATGCTCGCCACCCGCTTCGCGGGTTAGGAACGCAGTACTTGTTTCAATGACTGAGAATCAAAGATACCTTTCGTCATACTCGACGCCATTGGCTTTCAGAAACGCTATGAATTCGTCGCGGAAGGATTGTTTCTGGTGATGTTCTTTCTGGCGGGCGATGTATTCCTTCACCTTTGTGGCGTTCGATGCGCTGACGGTAAATGCGCCGTAGCCGCGCTGCCACGAGAAATCTTTCAAATCGGGAAAGACATCATGCATCCAGCCCGAAGCGTTTGCTTTCAAATCTCGCAGCACGTCGGACAGCGCCTTGTCCGGTCGCAATTTCGCCAGAATATGAACGTGGTCTTCCGTGCCGTTAATGCCAAGCGAAATCCCCCCCAATCCGCGAATCGTGCCGCCGATGTATTCATAGAGTCGGGGTTGATGAATGCCCGTGATCAACGGCTGGCGGTCTTTGGTCGAAAAGACCAAGTGGTAAAGCAGGTTGGTGTATGAGTCGGACATGGCTGATTTCTTCTATAGGCTGTTGCTCGCTCCGCGAGCTGTTATGTTGGGTCGAAGCGCTCACTGGGGTTACGAGCTGAAGCGCTTCACCTTAGATTTTCCGCTTTTGCCTACTTCGCAGGCTTTTGCATTTCACAATATGAGGCAAGGCTCAAATCCCTGCCTCGCGGCTGCCGTTGACCGACTGGTATCATGCCTTGCAGCGCCGATGGATTTGCTGCGTGATATCACAATACGTTTTCTTGATTACCTCACATCTTTCAATTTCACTTTCAATCGTGCGATATCGTCGGCTTCAATGGAATGTTCCAGCGCCTTTTCCCATTGGCGTTTGGCTTCGGCCAAGCGGCCTTGTTTCTGCAGCACATCGCCCAGGTGTTCATGGGCCGTTACGCTGCGGCGGGAATAGACGATGGCTTTTTCCAAACTCTCGCGCGCTTTGTCCAGATTGCCGAGCTTGTAGTGTGCCCAGCCCAGGCTGTCCAGAAAGCTGCCATTGACCGGGTCAATGGCGATGGCTTGTTCGATCAGCTTTAGAGCTTCCTGCGAATGGGCGGTGCGTTCGAGCAGGAAGTAGCCCAGATTGTTCAGCACCGTGGCGTTGTCCGGCTGAGTCTGTAGCAATTCGCGCAGACCTTTTTCCGCCGCTTCGTTCTTGCCCAGTTTTTCAAGCACGGAACTGAGTTGAATCTGCGCTTCGACATCATCGGGGTTCAGCCTGACGGCTTTACGCGCGGCGTCTTCGGCGTCTTTCGGCTTGTTGTTTTGCAGATGGACGCTGCTCATCCACAGGTAGACCCCGGCGTCCTCGGTTCCGTCGTCCGGGCGGCCTTTGATCATTGTCGTCAGCAGATCAATGCTTTCGCTGTAGCGCCCCATCTCGCTCAGCGTGATGGCTTCGGTCAGCTTTAACGAACGTTCGTCGGGGAAGCGGCGGACGGCGGCGTGGATCATTTCCAGAGCTTCGCGGCGCTTGCCATCTTCGCGCAGGCCTTCGATGGTGATTAGTTCAACCAGCGGATTGTGTTCGTCAATCAGTCGGCGAGTGCGGGCCAGCAATGTTTGCAGCCTGGTTTGGTTGCCAGTGCGGCGGAAGATGATGGCCAGACGATTGACCACTTCACCGAAAAGCGGCGTGTTGGCGGGGGTCAGCGCATCTTTGCCGGTGAAATGTTCAAAGGCTTGTTCGTATTGCGCGATGGCTTCGTCGTTGCGGCCTAACTCTTCGTAGGTCTGGGCTAGTTCCAGAATCAGATCCGTTCGTGTACCGACTTCGACTTTGGCCAGGCCGCTTTTCAAGGTTTCCGCTGCGGCGGCGCGTTGTCCGGCACGGCGCTGTGCCATTGCCAGCAGGCCGATCGCGCTGGCGTTCGCCTGGCCCAGCTTAACGTATTCACGCAACCGTTCGACCGCTTCGGCGTACCGGCGAGCGCGAATCAGGGCCGAGCCGTAGCCGATCATCAAAGCCGGGCTATTCGCGGTCTTGGCTAATTGATTGTAGATGCGTATTTCGTCATCGCTGTTTCCGGCAAGGCGCAGGATGCTGATCAGGTTGCGCGCGTAATCGCTGACTTCGGGATTTAATTCGTATGCCTTGCGCGCGGCCTCAATGGCTTCGCGGTTTTTGTTCTTGCTCAGATAAAGCTGCGAAAGCTGGTAGTGAGCGCGATCCGGCGCAAGCTCGGCGTTCATCAGCTTCTGGTAGAAGAACTGTTCGGCTGGGATGGGCGCGTTGGCCCACTTTTCCAACGCGGAGAGTTGTTTCTCAGTATTGGGCTTCATCGAATACAGATCAGAAAGAAATGCCCAGGCTTCGGCATGCTGCGGGTCCAGTTCAGTAACCGTTTCGTACTCCCGAACGGCGCGCTCCAGATCAGGCGAACGCGGATTGTTATCCATTCGCGCGGTGTAAACGTACAACCGTGCCAGCAGTAAATGGCCGCCCACATTCTTTGGATCAAGCCTTACTGCTTCTTGTCCTTCACGTTCAGCCAATGAACGCTGCGCCGTATAAAACAAATAAATCTCGCCCAGATCAACGTGCGGTTCGGCAGCCGTTGGATCTAATTGAATCGTATCTTTGTATGCTTTGATGGCTTCATTCACAGGTTGCAGGCTCTGCGTGAGTTGGCCATCGCCTTTCAACCGCTG
>JBDSAM010000470.1:0-5422 GCA_039922135.1 Blastocatellia bacterium | reverse complement strand
CGAAACTTCGGAGATGCTCTACATTGACCCGGCGTCGGTGGAGATGAAGAAAGCCGTCAGGGATTACAACCCTCGCCCCGATCGCCCCGGCACCAGATTGACGCGCGATCCGCAAGTGGCCGCGCGCCGCGAAGGGACGTATTCGCCCACTGGATCGTGGGGCGATCCGACGCTGGCGACACGCGAGAAGGGCCAAAAAGTGACCGAAGCCACTTTTGCCGTGATTATCAAACAGATCGAAATGCTGCGCCGGGCTTCCCTGCCCAATGCTGGCGGCAAGAAATAAATCAGGGCTTAGGCCAGAATCGCGGTCACCACCTCGCCCGACACATTCGTCAGTCTCAAATCAATGCCTTGAAACTTGACCGTCATCCGCAGGTGGTTGATGCCCAGCAGGTGCAGCATCGTCGCGTGCAGGTCGTGAACGCTGACTGGGTTTTCGACCGCCGTATAGCCTAGCTCATCCGTCGCTCCATAGCTCATTCCACCTTTGATCCCGCCCCCAGCCAGCATGTACGAAAAGCCTTTGATGTGGTGGTCGCGCCCGTTGCCGCCCTGCGACATTGGCGTGCGCCCGAACTCGCCGCCCCAGATGACCAGCGTGTCGTCGAGCATGCCGCGCTGTTTCAGGTCTTTGATCAACGCCGCCGTCGCGCGATCAACCTCCTGAGCTTTGAGCGGGATGCTCGAAGGGATGTTGTTGTGATGATCCCAATCGCGATGGTAAAGCTGTATGAAGCGCACGCCGCGTTCGGCCAATCTCCGCGCTAGCAGGCAGTTTGACGCGAACGACCCATCGCCGGGCTTTGCGCCGTACATCTCCAGCACCGACTTCGGCTCTTTGCTCATGTCGGTTAGATCGGGCACGGACGATTGCATCTTGAAGGACATTTCGTACTGCGCGACGCGCGTCAGGATTTCGGGGTCGCGCACTGCGGCGTATTGCAGTTTGTTCAGTTGGTTGATGGCGTTTATCGAATCGCGTTGCGTGGCGGCGTTCACGCCCGCAGGGTTTTTGATGTAAAGCACCGGATCGCCAATCGAGTTGAGCTTCACGCCCTGAAACTTGCTCGGCAGAATGCCGGATGACCACTGCCGCTGCGCGATGGGTTGATTCTGGCCACCGCGCCCTGATGACATCAGCACGACAAAGCCTGGCAAATCTTCAGCCTCAGCGCCCAGACCATACAGCAGCCACGATCCCATGCTCGGACGCCCGGCAATGATCGAACCCGTGTTCATCAACTGGTGCGCCGGGTCGTGATTGATCTGCTCGCCCCACATCGAACGAATGATGGTTACTTCATCGGCGATGCCGCCGATTTCTGGAAACAGTTCGTTGATCTCCTGCCCCGATTTGCCGAAGCGTTTGAATTTGAACTGCGGGCCGAAGCACATGAGCTTCTGGTTTTGCAGTTGCGCAATCTGCTGACCCTTCGTGAACGATTCGGGCATCGGCTGGCCGTGCATCTTGGCCAGCGCGGGTTTGTAGTCGAAGGTTTCCAGGTGCGATGGGCCGCCCGCTTGATACAGGAAGATGACGCGCTTGGCTTTTGCCGTGTGGTGCAGCGGGTTGACAACGCCACTTGATTGCAGATTGAGGATTGAGGATTGCGGATTTGATAAAGCCAGCGCATCTTGACCAAACAAGGACGCCGCCGCGATGGAACCAAGTCCTGCGAAGCCGCTGCCAAGAAACGTGCGACGGTTGATTTCAGTTGCTGATTGGTTGAGTTGATCTATTTCTTCTCTCTTCATTGCCCCACCTCAGTTCCTAGTGATTGTTTCGTGTAGGTTCAAAATGGCGCGCGTGACGGCAGTCATTGCGGCCAATTTCGCGGCGTTCAGTTCGTTGGCGACTGGCGCATTGCCAATGCTTGTCAATTCGCGCGCGCCTGGCAGGTCGCGTTGAAAGCGCAGCAAGCTCTTCTTATGAAGATCAAAGAGCACGCGACTCTCTTCCAAATTTGGCCGGCGCCCTGTTGCGCGTTCAAACGCCCAGGCGATCTGCGCGCGCGACGACTGGCCGCCTTGCTTCAGAGCGTTTTGCGCAAAGACGCGCGCGGCTTCGACAAAGATCGGGTCATTTAGCAGAACAAGTGCCTGCAAAGGCGTGTTCGAGTTGACGCGATTGACTGTGCATTCTTCGCGCGACGGCGCATCGAAGGCGGCCAGGCTGGGATGCAGAAACGTGCGTTGCCAATGCACGTAAAGGCCCCGACGGTAAAGGTTATCGCCACGATCCTCAGAATAATCCCGCACTGGAAAATTGAGCGTCGCCAGGTAACGTTCGGGCTGGTATGGCCTGACCGATGGGCCGCCAAAGTTTTCGACCAGCAAGCCGGACGCGCCCAAGGCAATGTCGCGGACGATCTCAGCCTCCACGCGAAAGCGGTTCTGATGAGCGAGCAAACGGTTGTCAGGGTCTTCTAATTGAGGATTGCGGATTGTGGACTGTGGGTTATCGAGCGAAGACTGGCGGTAGGTGTGGCTGGTAACGACCAAGCGGATGATATGTTTAACATCCCAATCGTGTCGCGCGCCCTTCAATCCGCAATCCGCATTTAGCAATTCTGGCCGCAATCCGCAATCCATAAACTCGCTTGCCAGCCAATCGAGCAGTTCGGGATGCACGGGCCATTCGCCCTGCGAACCAAAATCATCGAGCACTTTCGACAAACCTGTGCCGAAGAACTGCCGCCATAACCGATTGACGAAGACGCGCGCGGTTAATGGATTGTCTTTTGAAACGATCCAGTTGGCCAGATCCAGCCGCGTTGCGCGCCGCTCGTTTGTTTTCACCTTGCCGAAGACAACGGGGATTGCGGGTTGCACGAGTTCGCCCGATTCGTCAAGAAAGTTTCCGCGCGGCAGGATGCGCGTAGAGGCAGGCGTCATCGTCTCGGTTACCATCACGCGCGGGATTTGCGCGTCGAGCAGATCACGTTCGGCCTCCAATTTGTTGACGCGCGCAACCAGCGGCTGCAATTCCGGCAAAGCCCATTCGAAATGAGCCATCAGATTCCGCCGCTGAACCGCCGTACGGGATTCGGGCTTTTCCTTTAAGGCCGTGAGCACTTCAACGGGCAGGCCATTCAGTGGCTTGGGCGTTTTGGCCAGCACGTCCGGCCAAGAGTATACCGCCGATGAGAGCGCCAAACGGAAACGGCCAATCGTCGCGCGGCGCAATTCGGAATCGTGATGCAAGCGAACCGTGATGACCGAATCGCCATCGGTCTTCAGTGGTTGCGTCAATCGCAGCGCGATGAACGCGCCTCGCCCGTCGGCGAAAGAAAATCCCCAGCCGGTCCGTGCATCGCCGTCAATCGCATTCATCGCATGGTTCTCCGGCCATTGACCCGCGCCGTCGGTGGTTGCCAGGACGAAGGAGAGGGGGCGACTGGGAGACTGGGAGACTGGGAGACTGGGAGAGCGTTGTTTCTTCCTATCCCCTAGTCGCCCATTCGCCCATTCGCCCATTCGCAGTTCGGCGTCCACTTCGGTCAGCACAAAGCGGTCAGCGCCGCGCGCGACGCGGTCGGCGGGCAAGCTTTCGTCCTGCACCACTTCCAGCCCCAGCGCCGTCCATTCGCCCACGCCGGGTTTGAACGCGACAGTGTAAGTAGCATTGTCGGGATTCGCGCCACTGGCTACGACCAAGCCGTCGCCTTTGATCTCTTCGGTGATCAGATTGCCGCCGCGGTATTGCGTGACGGTCAGCGGTTCGTCGTTGTAAATGGCCATCTTCACGCCACTGGTTGAACTGGCCGAAGCCGGGCGCTGAAACCGCCAAGCCAGTTTGCCTGTTTCGTATTCCTGCAATGTCTGGCTTGCCCATTCCGGCAGGCGCGCATTCATCGCTTTGGCCTTCGCGTCCAACTCGGCCTGCGCTTGTTCTACCAACTTCGTCAATTCGTCCAAACGCCGCTTCTGCTCTTCGGACGGCAGAGCCAGCTTCGATCCCCACGCCGTGCGCCCGCGATCCGGCATCAAGCCCGTCTCTTTGATGTCGGCGAAGAAGGCCTTCATCGAATAAAAATCTTTGGCCAGCAGCGGATCGAACTTGTGATCGTGGCATTCGGCGCAACCCATAGTCGCCCCCAGCCAGACGCTGCTGGTGGCACGTACGCGGTCGGCGGCGTATTTGGCCAGGTACTCTTTCGGCTGCAACCCGCCTTCGGCCGAGACGCGATTCAAACGGTTGTAAGCCGAGGCGATCTTTTGTTCATCAGTCGCGCCCGGCATCAAGTCGCCGGCCAGTTGTTCGCGCGTAAATTGATCGAAGGGCTTGTTATCGCGAAAGGCGCGCAGCACGTAATCGCGGTACGGCCACGCCGGGAAAGCATTATCACCGTGAAAGCCGGACGTATCGGCGTAGCGCACCGAATCGAGCCAGTGCATCGCCTGCTTTTCGGCGTAACGCGGCGAAGCCAACAAGCGATCCACCAAATGCTCATAGGCGTCCGGTGATTTGTCATTGACGAATACGGCAATCTCCGCAGGCACTGGCGGAATACCTGTCAGATCAAGCGCGACGCGGCGACTCAACGTGCGGCGGTCGGCTTCGGGCGCGGGCGTCAAACTCTCCTTCGCTAATCGCGCTTGGATAAACGCATCAATCGGATTGCGGATTGCGGTCAACTTGTCTGACTGCGAATTGCGAATTTCAGGAAGTGCTGGCCGCGCGATTGGTTGATACGCCCAATGGCCTTCATACTTCGCGCCTTCGACTACCCAGCGTTTGATCGTCTCTTTCTGCTGCGCGGTCAAAATCTTGTGCGCTTCTTCCGGCGGCATCACTTCGTGTTTGTCGGTCGAAAAGACTCGACGCACGATCTCGCTCTCGTCAGGCTTGCCGGGCACGATGGGGATGATGCCGGACTTGGTCTTCTTCAATGCCTCTTCGCGAATGTCCAGCCGCAGCCCGGCCTGACGCGCATTCTTGTCCGGACCGTGACAGCGGAAACAAGTGTCGGAAAAGATCGGGCGGATATCGCGGTTGAAACCGACTGACCCGTTGTCGGCAGAGACGCGCCAGCTCGATAGAATTGCCCCGGCGATCAACACGACCGCCAACAGCCACAGCTTCGAATTGCGGTAATAAGCTTTCATCTTGTTGTTTGTCTTTCTTGGAAATCAGTCGGAGAAGTTGCAGGCTTCATATATAAATCATTCGTGGAATTTTCTGAAATTTGGCTACCCAGCGCTTGCGCGCATGCGCAGGCGGAACAGGAAAATAAGAATTGAATCGCTTGTATTATTTTCCTATCTCCTATTTTCTTGTCCGGCGGCGGCTGTTACGGCGCTGTGCAGCCAGGGATTCGTTGAAAATGCAGAAACCTTCGATTACGCTATGCGCCCATCGCAGTTCAAATCCAGTACCAAAAATTCAGGAGCACCAGAATGAATACTCCCCTGACAA
>JBDSAM010000469.1:0-5081 GCA_039922135.1 Blastocatellia bacterium | reverse complement strand
GGCGCGGGCAAATGAAATTGGCCAGGCGCGCGGCGGCGTGGCAGAGCAAGCCGCTTGGCTGGAAAGTTATGACGCCGCGTTGCAAAAAGCGAAGGCTGAAAACAAACCAGTCTTCCTGAACTTCACCGGCGTCACCTGCACCAATTGCCGATGGATGGAAAAAAATATGTTTCCTGATCCGGCAGTGAAGAAAGAGTTGGAAAAGTTTGTCCTGGCCGAACTCTACACCGATCGCGAAGACACGCTGGAGAATCAGAAAGCGGACGAGAAAAACGGGCAATTGCAGGTTGAAAAGTTCGGTTCCGTTGCCTTGCCGCTTTATGCAGTCATTGATTCCAGCGGCAACAAGTTGGCGCAGTTTGGCGGGCTGACACGCAGTAAACAGGAGTTCATTGGATTTCTGCAACGCGGCGCCAGCCGCTTCCAGCCAATGACGGTTCAGAAGTGAGAACGCGATGTATCCGCAGGCTGACCAGCCCGCGGATACATCCTTGATCTTTACGATTGCGGCCAGCCGCCCTGCCCGCCTGGTGGCGGTGGGTAATCGGCAGGCGGATAATTTGGCGGATATTGCGAAGGGGGAAACTCGCCTTTGCGTTTTTCGAATAGTGCCACGCCCAGCAAACCACCTAGCACCGTGAACCCACAAAAGATAATCGCCTGCACAAAGAGCACAGGCAAAGAACTGACCAGTCGCTGCGCGGCGGTCTGACTGGCAGCCTGTTTGATGGCTTCGTCCATCATTTGCTGAAGTTTCGGATCGTTCGCGCGCTCGGCGATCCAGGCCATCAGCTTCAGGGAAGAGTTCGTCATCAGGCCGCTGACAATGATGGGAATGGCGACGATGCAAAAAATGACCGCGCCAATCAAACCAGCCGCCGCTCCGATTTGCGCTCCTTCGCTGGTTTTGATCGGCCTTTGAGAACGCCCAATCGTTAATTTCACGGCGACAATCCCACCCAACAATGCCCAGGCGCAACAACAAAGATTCACCGCACTAATACCTGGAACCGCCGACAAAATGCCGACGATCAGCCCGCCAATTAACGCCGGTTGTTTCCAGTCAAGATCATTCATAAGCGCGTTCACCTCCTAAATTTTTCCGCATTCGCCGGGTGGCAGATAGGCCCTGCCATTGCGGCTAGCCCTTATCACCTCCCACTCCTGAACAACCGAGATCATCCCGGTCAAGATGTAAACCGAAAACGCCAAGCCCAGCAGCCCGCCGGTCGCCACGCGCGAGATAAAGGTGTTCTCGAACAAACCTAAATACCCGCCGCCAAAATCAATCAGCATTGGCAGGCTTGCGGCAATCAGCCAGTTGCGCGATGGCATCGTCTGATTGCGCAAACTTCGCACGAACGGGTAGAACATCAAGCCAACTACAAAGCCAACGTAAATTCCAGTGCAGCGCGAACAGACGGCTAGTGGAAAGCCATGCAAATGAAATGAGCGATCAGGAATTTGATGGCAAATCCCCGCTAAGCCTCGATAGATGACCATTGCCGAAAGCACATGTCCGTCCGCCAGCAACACCGGCGCGGCAAAGATCGCTGCCATCCAGACAAATGAGACAAGCAGCAAGGCAGCGTAAACAATGACTGGCTTGTGCGGCTGTGCCGTTGTGATGTGGGCTTCGATTTGCATTTACTTGATTGCGTCGAAGAAGTTGTAAACCACGCGCGCCAACCGTGCCATTTGCTCTCAGCTATAGACGATCAAACCGCACGAATGAATCCGGCCCGCCTTCGACGTGGACGGAATCAATAAAGCGGACGTGCATGGTTTCGGTGGTCATCATCAGCGACTGCGTGCGTTTGCCCGTGCCGAAGAAGCGGACGCCGCGCAGGATCGTGCCGTCTGTCACACCCGCCGCGGCGAAGATGATTTTTTTGCCGGGCGCCAGTTCATTGGTGTCATACACGCGTGACGGGTCTTTGATGCCCATCTTCAGCATTCGGTCGGCGATGTCCGGGGCGATCTTGGAGCGTTCTTCCGCTTCCAATTGATCCGGCATCATAAAGCGCGCCTGGATTTCGCCGTTTAGACACTTCATCGCTGCCGCCGTGATGACGCCTTCCGGGCCCCCTCCAATGCCCATCAGCGCGTGAACGCCGGAACCGGCCACCGCAGCGGAAATACCCGCTGACAGGTCGCCATCGGTAATCAGCCGGATGCGCGCGCCGGCGTCGCGAATGTCTTGAATCAGTTTGTTGTGGCGCGGACGATCAAGCACAACGATAGTCAGGTCTTCGACCTTGCGTTTCAGCCGCGTGGCTATCGCATTCAGGTTATCGCGGACAGGCGCATCAATATCCACCGCGCCTTTGACCGAAGGGCCAACGACGATCTTGTTCATGTAAATATCTGGCGCGTGCAGCAGCCCGCCTTTTTCCGCTGCTGCCAGCACGGCAATCGCGTTGGCCGAACCGGTGGCACACAGGTTCGTGCCTTCCAGCGGATCAACGGCAATATCCACTGCCGGGTATTTGCCTTCGTTTCCTGGTTTCGCGCCCATCCCGACGCGCTCGCCGATGTACAGCATCGGGGCTTCGTCGCGTTCGCCTTCGCCGATGACGATGGTGCCTTCCATCGGGACCGTCTCCATTACCTTCCGCATGGTTTCGACCGCGACGTGATCGGAGTATTCCCGTTCTCCTCGTCCCATAGTGCGCGCCGATTCGATGGCCGCAGCTTCGACAACGCGCAGGAAGTCGAACAGTAGATCGTGTTCCAACGGTCGTTCCATGTTCATGGCTGGACTCCTTTGACAAGATGAAGCAAATTAGCAAATGCTCCTGTTCAAGATTCAATCGCCCGACTGCTCCGACAAGTGCGGATCGAAACAAGCGCGGCAACGCGCTTCGTATGCGTCAGCCGCGCCGACCACGACGCGTTCGCGGCTGGCAATCAAACGTTGCGTGTACGCAGCCGGACTGCCGCATTGCATGCAGATGGCGCGTGTTTTGGTAATGTCTTCGGCAATGGCCAGCAATAATGGCATCGGCTCAAATGGGCGGCCCAAGTAATCCATATCCAGCCCGGCGATGATGACGCGCTTGCCCTGACAAGCCAGTTGATTGGCGACGCGAACCAGGTCTTGGTCAAAGAACTGACCTTCATCAATCCCGATGACTTCCGTGTCAGGCCCGACGCTTTCCAGAATCTCGCCAGCCGAACGAACCAGTTTCGATTCCATACGCATCTCGGAATGCGAGACGATGTGCTCTTCGGAATAGCGCGAGTCAATGGCGGGTTTGAAAATTTGCACCTTACGGCGGGCGATCTGCGCGCGACGCAGACGGCGAATCAACTCTTCGCTCTTGCCGCTGAACATTGAACCGGTGATGACTTCGATCCAGCCTGAGTCGTTCGAATGGCGCTCTACCAATGTTGCCTGTTACCTTTCTACAGCGTGATGATTTATGGATGAATTACTGAAATTTATTACCGCGTCACCTTCTACACCAAAAAACAATGACGGGCAAGACACGGACTGGCAAGACTTTGGGCCGATGATGGGACGTACTTGGGCATCTGCGCCGCATGGCGCGTAACTTGGAAAGGACGGACCTTCGGCTTCTGAAACTCGGCTCTACTGCCCTTCTCCGATGGAATCGCGCAAGCAGTTTGGCGGGCAACGCCTGTGGCAAATCTACATTGTTGACGGTTGCAATTTCGCTGATTGGATTAAACAATCCGCCTTCCAGTTTCATGACCACCGGAGAATTCAAATGCCTGCGTCTATTATTTCCATCGCCGACCGATTCCGCTTTCAATCCATCGCTGATCTGCTGCGCGAGGAACGTGTCGCCCAAGCCTTCGATTTCATTGATTCTTCCGCATCGCGCTTCATGGCGGAGCATATACGCATCTGCGAAATCCCCGCGCCGCCCTTCAAAGAACAGGAGCGAGGCCGTTACCTAGCCGCGCGCTTCAATGAGCTGGGGTTGAGCGATGTTCATACAGACAGCGAAGGCAATGTCATCGGCTTCTATCGCGGCGAAAGCGAGCAACCCTTGCTGGTGCTGTCGGCGCATCTGGATACGGTCTTCCCCGAAGGCACGAATGTCACTGTGCGCCGCGTCGGTTCGCGGTTTTGCGCGCCCGGGATTGCGGATAACTGCGCGGGGCTGGCAGCGTTGATTGGATTGATCCAGACGCTGAATGCGGCGCAGATCAAATTGCGCGGAACCATCGCCTTTGTCGGGACGGTCGGTGAAGAGGGCGAGGGCAATCTGCGCGGCGTGCGCCATCTGTTTACCGAAGGCAAGATAGCAGGCCGGGTCGCGGCGTTCGTTTCCTTCGACGGCCCCGGCGTTGATTTCATCACGCATCAGGCCTTGGGTTCCCGGCGCTACCGCATCACGCTGGAGGGCCCCGGCGGCCACAGTTGGGGCGATTTCGGTGTCGTCAATCCGGTGCATGCGCTGGGGCGGGCCGTTGCGCGGCTGGCTGATTACCACGCGCCGCAGGAACCTCGCACGACCTACAACATCGGGCGCATCGAAGGCGGCGAATCGGTCAACGTCATCCCGCAGTCGGCCTCGATGGATATTGATCTGCGCTCTGCGGCGGAAAGCGAACTGTCGCGGCTGGAAGATTTCCTGTTGGCAGCCGTCAACCGCGCCGTGATTGACGAAAATGTGATGCGGGCCGCATCCGGCAAAAAGCTCAAAGCCGAAGTCCGCATGATCGGCAACCGGCCGTCGGGCGAAACGCCGCGCGATGTAGCGCTAGTGCGCACTTCGATTGAAGCCTCGCGTGCGCTCGGCGTCACGCCGATTCTCAACCGGGCTTCAACTGATTCAAACGTTCCGATCAGCCTGAAGATTCCAGCCATCACGATTGGCGTCGGTGGGCAATCGAACGATTCTCACCGGCTAAGTGAATGGTACGATCCCGCAGGACGAGAACTGGGATACAAACGAGCGCTACTGCTGGCGCTGGGAATGGTTGGGCTGGCGCAGCAGTAGGTCATCGGGTAGGAGGGAGCCTCACGGCTCCCGTCCTCCCACACCACCGGACATGCGGTTCCGCATCCGGCGGTTCACATAGAAAATTGAAGTTTCCGCAGTTGA
>JBDSAM010000468.1:0-4506 GCA_039922135.1 Blastocatellia bacterium | reverse complement strand
CGCATTCAGCCGGTCTTTCACCCACCAAACCTGTTTTTTACCGAAGGCCGTCCGCCGCGTGGAGATTTGATAGAAGTAGCTGCGCGCAACCGCGTCGTGGCGGGCGTGAAAGTTTGGCGGCGCATCTTCCACCGCCAGCACGTTGATGTCAGACGGCAAGCGGTCGTTGAAGCCGAACAGGATTTCCTGCGGGCGCAGTTTGGCTATTCGTTCGCGCACGATTGCAGAACTGGCCCCTCCGCGCGGGAATTTGATATGGGCGACTTGAGCAATGGCGTGAACGCCAGCATCAGTCCTGCCAGCGCCACCAATTTCAATCTGGCGGCCAAAGAAATCGTCCGCCACTTTGTTCAATTCACCAGCCACAGTGCGAGCGTTGGCCTGCTGTTGCCAGCCGCTGTAGCGCGTGCCGTCGTATTCGAGCGTGAGTTTAAGTGTTCGCATTCCTCAATCTTCCTCTCTACCAAACCGAGCAGTTCTTTGATCAACGCAATCAACTTCATCACCTGTTCGCGCTCAACCGTCGGGAATTGATCGAGAAACTCTTCGACAGTTTCTCCGCCTTCGATGTAGTCGAAGAAATTCCGAATCGGTACGCGCGTACCTTTGAAAACAGGCGCTCCGCCCATCTTCTCGGGATCAACTTCAATGATTTCTTCTCTGCTCATATCAACCTTCTTGCTCAAACATCCCAGCCATCAATCTGTGCTCCTTTTGGCTGCGGCTTGACCATTGGCGCTTCGGCGCGTTCTCGCTGCTGCTTTCTAGACGTGTTGAAGTACTGTTCCCATTCGGCGGGAGCATCAATCGTTTCTCCACCGTGTTTGGTGATGCGCGAACGGACAGCGCACAGCACAGGCGTGTTGACCGCGACGCCTGAAACAATCACCTGGCCTTTGGTCAGCGCAGGCAGTTCGTCAAGCAACCGCCGCCCAGCGCCTTCGACCGATGACGCGATCGTCTGCTGATCAATCGGATTGACGATGCGCATAATAAATTGGGTCATGCACTGAGATAGCACGTCCTGATCCAGCTTGCCCGGTCGCTGCGTAATCATCCCGATTCCGACGCCGAACTTGCGGCCTTCGGACAAAATTTGTTTCAGGATATTGGTTGAAACCACTTGCTGACCGGCGGGCGCGTACCGGTGCGATTCTTCCAACAGGACAAAGACCGGATACGGCAGGTAATGTTCATCGCTTTCGGGCACATTGCCGCGCACAGTTCCCATTCGGGCTTTGTTAATGCGGCGCAGCAGCGCGCCTACAATGACCTGTTGTTCAGTTTCTTCAATGTCCGAAAGCTGCAAAACGGTACACTGGCCGGGACGGAACAAATCTTGCAGCGCAATATGTTCGTGGTCAGAAAAGGTCTGGCTTTGTTCAAACCTCCGGCGCAGCCGCCATTCCAGTCCGTCAATCGTGCTAACGTTGCCGCCGCCGCTCTTCTCGTCTCCATACTTCAACTGCATTACTTCGGTCAGTAAATCCTGAAAGCCCCACAATCCACGCTCGCCTTTGCCTTTGGTATTGATCAACGCTTTGTATGCTTGGCTCAGAAACGTTTTCATCTTCTCGGTCATTTCCGGCAGCAGATAGGCCAGATCGGCTTCAGTCAGCGTCGAGATGCGGACTCTGATTTTGTTGTGCGGATAAATTTTAATTTCGGGCTGATAGCTGCCATCTTTAAAATCCGGATGCGAATTGATCGTTTGCAGGGTCGAATATTCACCGTGCGGGTCCACGATCAAAACCGCCGCGCGGTTGTGGGGCATCAACAGCTCTTCGACCAGTACGCCCGCTAAGTACGACTTACCCGCGCCGGTCGAAGCCAGCACAGCTAGATGCGTTGAGACAATATCTTTGACCGACAGCACAATCGGCACAGCGCCCGGCTGCCGCGTTAGTAGCGAGCCAATATGGGCGCCGCCGCGCTCGCCTTTCTGGCGCGTCGAGAGCATCTTCGACAACATTTCGTTAGAAGCCAGAAAGACTTGCTGACCGGGCGTCGGGGGTATGCGCGGATTCTTGAAATCCTTGGTCTCAATGTCATCGTAGTAGCCGATGGTTTCAACGACGATCTCGTAAATCTCCGACGCTTCACTGTCCAAGCCGATCAAGCTGGCCACCAGCGACGGCGGCGTATGTGGGTCAGTGAGAAAGCTATCCGGCAAATTCCGCACCAGATGGCGTTCGGTGATCGTGCCGACGATGCGAAACTCTTTTTCTTCATTGCCCGCTTCGTAATAGACAAACTCGCCGACGCGCGTCTGCACGTTATCGCAGGTGATGAAGGTGAATTCATGCGGATTTTCGCCCGGGCCTTTGACTGTGCCAATAAGGATTTCTTCCATAAGTTTGATGGGGAGACGAAAAGCCCGCTTGCCTGGAAGCTACTTGCGCTCCCAGAATTTACACACAGCCTTCAGTTCATTGTGTCAACCGCCGCGATCACGTCCTTGCTATGCGTGTCGGTCTTCACTTTGCCGAAGGCGTGAGCGATCTTGCCCTCTTCGTCAATGATGTAGGTGATGCGCAGCACACCCATAAACTTCTTGCCGTACATGTTTTTTTCGCCCCACGCGCCATACTTCTCCATCATTTCGTGCGTCGGGTCAGAGAGCAGCGGAAATGGCAGCGAATACTTTTCGGTGAACTTCTGATGGGACACCTGATCATCGCCGCTAACGCCCAGCACTTCGACGCCACGTTGTTTCAACGGAGCGTAATCATCGCGGAAGCCGCAGGCTTCAACCGTGCAGCCGGGCGTCATATCTTTCGGATAAAAATAGAGCACGACCTTTTTGCCCTTGAAGTCCGCAAGCTTGACCGTTTTGCCATCCGTATTTTTCAAACTGAAGGCCGGAGCGAAGGCTCCGGCCTTCAACTGTTTCGAATCTTTTTCGCCGGTGGCGGCGGGCTTTGCAGCATCTGCTGCTGTAGCGGGTTTTGTGGACGATGCCTTTTTAGCGGGCATTTTGGTCTCCTCCTGATGGTTGCCTAGTAGTTAAGGGATCGCGGCCTTTAGGAAACGCCCAAGCCACGCGAACCCTGAATAACCTGTCCGGCCATGATCCAGCTACTGAATACCGTTTCAGCTAATCACAATGGGCCGTTCCAGCTTCAACCGAATGATGGCGTGTTCGTCCATGCGGACTTCCTTGCCTTTGGTCAGCAGAGCGCCGGTCACTACGCTGGCTCCAAGCACGGAAGCCCCGGCAATCGCGGCCCCGCTGCTGATGCCTCCGATTCCTCCGTAGCCGCCGTAATAGCCACGATCTTCGGCGCGGGCCAAAATCGCAATTGTTACGCCGATGCTGGCGATGCCTGCCGCCGTGGCAATGTTGCGCAGCACCTTGCCGCCATCTGCGCCACCCTTCAGCGTTCCTTCGCCATCGCTTTTGGTCTTTTCATCTCGGGTGAAATCGGAAGCTGATTTGATGACGGCGGTGATATTCTGCTCTTGGCCGTCCAGGCGTATACGCTCGAAGGTGATGTGCAACCTGCCGCCCTTGAATGGCCGTTTGGCCGATTCAGCCAACGTCACACGACCGAGGATTTCGGTTCCTTTTTTCAGCACTGTGCGTCCGTCAATCACCACGTCGCGACGAACGATGGCAATGACTTCATCTCCAGGTTCGCTGAGTTTCGAACTGAGCGGATCGCGCAAGCTCAATTGCAATTCTGTCCCGGCTGGAATCTCCAGCCTTTGGTCGCCGGATTGTCCGAAACCAAATGGCCGCGCCAGGGCAAACAAACAAACGAATACTAAAATTTGCTTCAGCATTTCTGTTACCTCCATTGCCGAACCTGTGATCTGAGTTTACGGGAGCATTTCAGAATCCTGTTTATGCTACGCGGGCCTATGCTACGTGGGCAAGTTGGAGAGGGCAAGAAATTAAACCTGCTGTTCGACAACAAGCCCGGCAACTTACTGACCTGTGATTGACCGGTTGCTTTTGATTTATACGCTTGCTCTAATGCGCCCTCAATTCCACATAAGACAATCACAGTAACAAGCAATGAAACTTTTTTCAGTCGAAGAAGCCAATGAGCTGTTGCCGGAACTCAAAAAGCTCTGGCGAAAAATTGACGCGGCGCGCAACACAATGCAGCGCTTAGCGCCCGAAGCCAAACGCGCCAGTGAACAGACCGGCGGCGGTGGAAGTGTGTTCGGTCTTCAGTATGTAAATGCACTGACCGATTTGATGACTGGCGCGCAGCAGATTGTAGAGCTCGGCGTCGAGATCAAGGATCTGGACAAGGGTTTGTGCGACTTTCCGCATCTGCGCGATGGGCGCGTCGTCCTGCTGTGTTGGATCAGGGGCGAAGATCAAGTCGAATGGTGGCACGATGTAGACGCGGGCTTCGCCGGAAGACAGCCTTTGTAAATGTGGAGCGAGTAAACAACTCGCTCCACCCCGGCGCATACCCACCTATTTCGCAAATGTCAGCCGGATGCCGGTCGTCAGCAGCACATCATTGCTCTTTGCTCCTAGCACGGGAT
>JBDSAM010000467.1:0-3936 GCA_039922135.1 Blastocatellia bacterium | reverse complement strand
TGCTCAGTCTCGTCCAAGCCACGGTCGCAGATCATCATCGCGTTTTGCAGTAGGCGGTCGTACAACGCTTTCTCTTCCGACATCCGCTTGAGCAGTTCAGCGCGGATGGCTGACAAGCTCATCCCCGCGAAGTTGGCGTTGACGTAATTGGCCGTGCGGTTCAGTTCGTCCTGCGTCAAGGCTTCATCAATCCGCACCACGCGGTCTTGAACCAAACCTGCGCGCGAAACCGTGATGACCAGAATGCGGCCGTCGGTCAGCCGGACGAAGTCAATGTGTTTGATGACGTCGTGGGCGATGCTGGGCGAGACGACGATGCCTACACTGTCGGAGAAGTGTGAAAGCAGATGCGACGCGCGCGACATTAGCTGATCGGCGCTGGCGAAATGTGTTTCAGGCGTTTGGCCGCGCAAGCCCACTTGAATCGCCATCTCATCCGATTCCGACAATTTAGCCTGACCCAGAATGTGGTCAACGTAAAAACGGTAACCCTTATCGCTAGGCACGCGGCCTGCTGACGTGTGAGGCTGTTCCAAATAACCCGCGTCTTCCAGCTCACCGATAACGTTGCGGACGGTGGCGGGCGACAGCTTTTCGCGCGTGAATTGCGAGATCGAACGCGACCCGACCGGCTCGCCAGTGGCAATGTGCATGCTGATCAGCAGCGTCAGCATTTCGCGACTGCGGTCATCCAGGGTTCTTGGTGGTCTTGGTAAAATGTCCAAGCTGCTTTTGATCATTTTGTCGGCTCAGAAGTCTCGCGCGGTATGTCAGGACTGCCTTGAAGCAACCGAAAATCAGGCAATGCGAAAGTAGCATCGCGCTGGAAACAGTGTCAAGCCAACCATCCAACCAAGCGGCGGCAAAATGCCTGCGCGGGCTGTTATCAAGAATTCTGACTGAGCAGCGCCGGCAGGTTGCGGTCAAAGGCGGAACGAGCTATCACGCGATCACATCCTGCCTCGCGGGCTTGTTGTTGCAATCCGATGCTGACGTGAGAAACGAAGCCGAGTGTGGGAATCGCCCGCAAGTCGTTGTCAGCCTTCAGTTGAGCGATGAATTCCAATGGCTCGCACTTGGCCTCGTCCAAATCAATGATGATCTGCGCCGGATAGTCGGCACGCGCAATCGCCAAGCCTCGGGCTGAAGTTTTGGCATAAACCGGCTGAACATTTACCTGAAGTGCCGCCTGGTTGATCTTGGCGGCGAAGAAGAGATTGTCGAGTAGGACTAAAATCTTGCGTGGTATCGCGGTCGGTGTTGGTGTAGTTGCTTGATCTTCCATCTTTATTTTCTCGCTTTCTTGCCAGAGTAAAGAGATTGTACTAACATTCCCAATCTAGTAACAAGCTTCCTATCGGTACCCTAACAACGTTCGCAATTCATCGCCACATTGCAGGCTGACTTACGGTTAAGCCGGATGCGGAAGGGGATAGAACGCGAATAAGAGTTGTGTAAACATCAGTCGAGAGAGAGTTTCCAGATGAAGGCTTACGTTCCCATCCTGATTGTTTTTGTTTTTGTTTTGGGCTTTGCGGTAACCAACCTGGTGCTGGCTCAGATCATCGGCAAGCACGTCAATACACGCGCCAAACTGATGCCCTATGAGTGCGGAATGGATCCGGTAGGATCGGCGCATCAGCGGTTTTCGGTGAAGTTCTATCTGGTGGCAATGCTGTTTATCCTCTTCGACATTGAAGCGATCTTCCTGGTACCGTGGGCAGTCGTTTTCAAAACTTTGATCCATACGTTCTCACGTTCATTTGTTTTCCTGGAAATGATGATCTTCTTCGCGGTTCTGCTTGTTGGATACGTCTACGTTCTGAAGAAGGGGGCGTTTGAATGGAATCGCAGTTGATCCCGAATCGCAAATTTCAGGGTAAAAATTATGGGTATTGAAAACAAACTTGGCGAGATATTGCCAGAAGTAATCACGACGCGACTGGATCAATTGGTCAACTGGGGACGCAAGTCAGCCCTGTGGCCGGCGACGTTCGGATTGGCTTGCTGTGCGATTGAGATGATGGCGATGACTGATTCGCGCAACGACATTGCCCGGTTCGGGGCCGAAGTCTTTCGCGCTACGCCGCGTCAGGCTGATTTGATGATTATCGCTGGGCGCGTTTCAATCAAGATGGCACCAGTTCTGCGCCGCATCTACGATCAAATGCCCGAGCCGAAATGGGTCATTTCGATGGGCGCGTGCGCCTCTGCTGGAGGCGTGTTCAATAACTACGCCATCGTGCAGGGTGTGGACAAAGTCATTCCGGTAGATGTCTTCGTGCCCGGCTGCCCGCCGCGTCCTGAAAGCCTGATCTGGGCGATCATGAAGCTGCAAGAAAAGATCGAACGCGAAAAGGTCTTCGTCTCGGACAAAGCTGCATAGGGTTTGACAGGTCTTTATGGGCGGTTGAAGACGAAGCCGTGCCTGCCACCAGACACAAACTACAATTCATCAAAGAGATGCCCGAATCCATAGAACAAGCACAGACGCAAACACACTTCCCGCGCTATGCGGATGCTTCCCTTATCCGCACCAGATTCACGGACACCATTGAAGAAATTGTTGAAGCCATCGGCGAAATCACAATCATCGCCAAGCGCGATGGGCTGATTGAACTGATGACTTACTTGCGCGATGAACCTTCGCTACGTTTCAACTACCTGAGCGACATCGGCGGAGTTGATCTGGGCGAATTCGCCAGTCCGCGTTTCGTCGTGGCCTATCAACTCTATTCGCTGGAAAAGAATCACCGGTTGCGTGTGAAGGTCTTCCTGCAAGAAGAAGACGCGCGCCTGCCGACGATGTGGAATGTGTGGAAGGCTGCGAATTGGCTTGAGCGCGAGATTTACGATATGTTCGGCGTCAGCTTCGACGGGCATCCCGATCTGCGGCGCATCCTGATGCCGGCTGATTACGAAGGCCATCCGCTGCGCAAGGATTTCCCGACCAAAGGTTATTGATTCAACCTTAATCAAGTTATGCAAACGAGAGAAATATCGGTTCCGACATCCGCCATCTCGATGCTGCGCAAGCCAGACCCGCTGGCCGATACGCAGATGACCATCTCGCTGGGGCCGCAGCATCCTTCGACGCACGGCGTGTTGCGTCTGGAACTGGTGCTCGACGGCGAGACGGTCATCAAAGCCACGCCCGACATCGGCTACCTGCACACGGGCATGGAAAAGACCATGGAGCGCGAGAAGTGGCAGCAGGTGGTGACCATCACTTGCCGGATGGATTATCTGAACTCGAACGGCAATGATTTGGGCTACTGCCTGGCGGTTGAGAAGCTGATGGGCGTTGAAGTTCCCGAACGCGCGCAGGTGCTGCGTGTGCTGCTGACGGAGTTGAACCGCATCTCGTCGCATCTGGTCTGGTGGGGCACGCACGCGATGGACATCGGCGCGATGACCGGATTCTTTTACGCTTTCACGCACCGCGAAAAGATTCTGGATATCTTTGAGTGCGTGTCCGGCGCGCGGTTCCATCAAAGCTATTTCGTCATCGGCGGCTGCCGCTGGGATATACCGGACAACTTCATTGCGCTGGTCAGAGATTTTCTGGATGAATTCCCGCCCTACCTGGCCGAAGCTAAAAAGCTAGTGAGCGGCAACAAGATTTTCCAGACCCGCACAAAAGGCGTCGGCATCATCAAGAAAGACGCGGCGATTGATTGGGCGCTTTCGGGTCCGACCATTCGCGGCAGCGGCGTCAATTGGGACATCCGCAAAAGCGAGCCGTATTCCGGTTATGACACTTATGATTTCAACGTGCCGGTCTATGACGGCTGCGACGTCTGGTCGCGCTACCTGGTTCGAATGGACGAGTTCAAGCAGAGCTGGAACATTTGCCGGCAGGCGCTCGACCGTTTGAGCAAGCCCGGCGAAGTGCTATCCGACCATCCGAAACTCAAGCTGCCCGAACGCGATCTG
>JBDSAM010000466.1:0-4223 GCA_039922135.1 Blastocatellia bacterium | reverse complement strand
CGCACTTGCACGCAGCAATCGCGGCGGCTGCGCAGAAGCAGAATTTCAACTAAAACAGACTCTGTTGCCCTCTGTCCTTTGACGATCCAACAGACCGAATTTCAACTAGATTCTGGACAATCCCCTTTCAGTGCAAGACTTTAGTTGCTACATATCTCAACGAGTGCTAGAACTTTGGAGATGAGAGAGCAACGCCACTTTACTAATAGTGTCACGAGACCGACAGCACACCTTGTCTGGGTCACAATATATCGCTACCACGTGCTGCAAGGGGATATTAAAGTGAGGTGCCGAGACCTGATCGTCCAAATCTGTGATGCTGAAGATGTCAAAATACTCAAAGGGGTGGTCAGCAAAGACCATGTCCAGTTGTATCTCCACAACCTGAGGTCAGCAATGCAAGCAACTCTGGAAGCGAATCCGAAGTTCATGCGGCGGCGAAGGTCTGTTCCGAATGCCGTCAAGGCCGGATGATCATTGTGCGTAGGCTTGATCCGCTGAATCTCGGATCGTTGTGGCTCGCTGGACTTGTCTGCGGAGCGGATACTTCATAGAGGTAGGGCTGATGGTTTCTATAACGGCCAGTCTGGTGAAAAGCGTAGCATCTGTCAGGAGAACTGTGTATCCATTCCGGATGCCGCACAGATTGCCGGTAATAACATCCGCTTTGGCCTGTCGGAAGAACAGTCAGAGCGCCCGCCAAATGATTCGATCCCGCCCGGATCAATCAATTGAACGATTGATTGACGGCTTTGCTGACCTCCGATTATCCCTCCAGCGGATTCAATCCCAATAGCTACGCCGCAGCTTAGTTCAACAGATTGTATGCGGAATGCTCAAAAACCGATTGATCGGCGGCCTCGAAAATCACGCCTGAGCACTCCGCATACAATCCTCTTCGTTATGTTGTATAAAGAAAACGGCAGAGGATTAGTATCACTTTGCAAGTTAAATGGCGCGGTTAAGTGAAATTCCGTTGACGGAATCATGCAAGTATGATCAGGAGGGTTGACGAATGACGCCGAGGGTGTCGTGGTGATAACGAGTCACGAAAGACGGAGACGAATCCAACTCATCACAAATCTGCGGAGATTGCCTATGAAATGTTCCGTGTCGATTGAGCGCTGCTGCGCGTGTGAGAGGTTCTTCGGCTTTGACCCCGAGCGCGTACCGAGTGCCATGGCTGACGGCAAGCCGGGTCCGGTCTGCCGGGATTGTATTGACGAAGCCAACCGACAGCGGCGTATATATGGCCTGCCGGTGCTTAGCATCCGCCCGGTGGCCTACACGCCGCTCGTGGAGTACTGCCAGCACGCTAGAATAATTCCTATCTTGCATTCATAGGATTAGGTTTTGGACGGCGGATATTTGTGCGTTCAGCGCAATCCACGCTGGCTAGCAGATGCGCGGCAGTTGTTCGCCAACCAGCAGGTCAACGATCCGCCCACCGCCGAAGCCTGTGTTGAGCATCACGATGCCGGAGGGCGCGGCCATCACGTCGCCAACAATTGCGGCTTCGCGGCCTGCCGGGTGCGCGCGCATTGTTTCAACTAGCGATTCGGCATTGGCGGCAGGAACAATGGCGACCAGCTTGCCTTCGTTAGCTAGATAAAGCGGATCGAGTCCCAGAATCTCGCACGCGCCCCGAACGCTTTCTCGCAAGGGGAGCGCCGCTTCGTTGAGGCGAATGGCAACGCGCGATGATTGTGCGAATTCGTTCGCCACCGTCGCCAGCCCTCCCCGCGTCGCATCGCGCAGGCAGTGAATGTCGGGACAAACCTTCAACATCGTCCGCACCAGATCGTGGAGCGGCTGGCAATCGGTCAGCACGTCAGTTTCCAGCGCCAGTTCATTGCGCGCCAGCAGAATCGCGCAGCCGTGGTCGCCCAGATAGCCATTCACAATCACTTTGTCACCGGCCTGCGCGCGCGAGGCCGAAATATTTACGCCTGCGGGAATGACGCCGATGCCGGCGGTGTTGATGAATAGCTTGTCTGCCGAACCGCGCTCGACGACTTTGGTGTCGCCGGTAACGATTAAAACACCGGCCTCGTCCGCCGCCGCGCGCATGCTCATCGTCACGCGCCGCAGCGTTTCGACCGCGAGTCCCTCTTCCAGCACCACGCCGCACGACAGATAGAGCGGGCGCGCGCCGCTCACCGCCAGATCGTTGACCGTGCCGTTGACTGCCAACGTGCCGATGTCGCCTCCGGGAAAAAAGAGCGGATGAACGACGTAGCTGTCGGTCGTGAAAGCCAGCCGGTCGCCGCCTTCGGCCAGGTCTTTCAAACTAACAACAGCTTGGTCTTCCAGCGGCGCGAGCAGCGGGTTGTTGAACGCGCCGAGGAAGACATCATGAATCAAATCGCGCATTGCCTTGCCGCCGCTGCCGTGCGCCATCGTAATCGTTGCGTCGCGCACTTTGCCGCGACCGCGTTGCATGTCTTCGAGCGGGAGGTTGCAAACAAATCCAGTGGTCATGCCGCCGCCCTCCGTTCCGCCAGACTTTGTGTCAACCCTGAAATATCAATCCGCCCGAAGTTGTAATACGCCGCGCACGCTCCCTCAGAAGAGACCATCAGCGCGCCGAGCGGCGTTTCAGGCGTGCAGGCCGTGCCGAAGACTTTGCACTCGCGCGGTTTGATGACGCCCTTAAGCACCTCCCCACACTGGCAGGATTTTGGATCGGCGATCTTCAGGTTGGGCACGGCGAATTTGCGCTCGGCATCCCAGGCCGCAAACCCTTCGCGCATCCGCACGCCCGAATGATCGATCGAACCCAGCCCCCGCCATTCAAAGAATTCGCGCAGTTCATAAACTTCGTTGACGGCGGCCAACGACAGGGAATTGCCTTCGTCCGACACGATGCGCGCGTACTGGTTTTCGACTTCGCAGCGGCCTTCGGCTAGTTGCTTCAGCACCATCCAGATCGAATGCAATATATCCAGCGGTTCGAATCCGGCGACGACAATCGGCCTGCGATAATGGCGCGCGATGAAATCGTAAGGCGCAGTGCCGATGACCATGCTGACGTGGCCGGGGCCGAGAAAGCCGTCCAGGTGCAGATCCGGCGAATCCAAAATCGCCTTGATCGTCGGGATGATCGTGATGTGGTTGCAGAATAGCGAGAAGTTGCGCACGCCTTCCGCCTTTGCTTGCAGGACGGTCAGCGCGGTGCTCGGCATCGTGGTTTCAAACCCAAGCCCGAAGAAGATCACTTCGCGCTGCGGGTTTTCATGCGCTAGCTTCAGCGCATCCAGCGGCGAATAAACCATCCGCACATCGGCACCCTCGGCTTTGGCTTGTAGCAAACTCTTCTTCGAGCCGGGCACGCGCATCGCGTCGCCAAACGTCGTGAAGATCGCGCCGGGAATTTGCGCCAGTGCGATGCAATCATCCACGCGCCCCATCGGCAGCACACAGACGGGACAGCCGGGGCCGTGAACGAATTCGATTTCGGGCGGCAGCATTTGTTGCAGGCCGTAGCGAAAGATCGAATGCGTGTGGCCGCCGCAGACTTCCATGATTTGCAACGGGCGATGGCGGCAGATTTCGATGCGTTCGACCAGTTGTCTGATCTCTTTCAGCAGCGTTTGCGCTTTAACCGGATCGCGGAATTCGTCAACGTACTTCATAACTGTCCTTGTGCGGCGAGTCCGCCGCGCTTGTCAGCCAGCAGCGTGTGAACCAAATCCCAGAGGATGTGATAGATCGCTACGTGGCACTCCTGAACACGATGGATACTGTCGCTGGGTACGACCAGGCAGTGATCTACATCGCGACTCTGTTTCATCTTTCCGCCTTCGCCGCCCGCCAGCCCAATGGTCACAAGCCCCATCTCTTTTGCTTTTGCAAACGCGGTCAGCAGGTTGTCGGAATTGCCGCTGGTTGAAATGCCGATCAGTGCGTCACCGCGCCGAGCCTGCGCGATCAACTGCCGCACGAAGATGTGCGCGAAGCCGACATCATTGCCCACCGCTGTCATCATCGCCGTATCGGCGACCAGATTGACCGCCGACAGCGCCGGGCGTCCTGCCGTCACAGGATGCAGAAACTCAACGGCGATATGTGCGGCATCGCAGCTTGATCCGCCGTTGCCGATGGCGAAGAGCTTGCCGCCGTTTTCATAGACCGTCGCAATCGCTCGCGCCGCTTCGATCACTTGCGCTGCATTGGCTTCGAAGAAAGCTTCTTTAACGGCGAGGCTGTCCCGCACCTTCTGC
>JBDSAM010000465.1:0-8087 GCA_039922135.1 Blastocatellia bacterium | reverse complement strand
GATTGGCTGCGATTCGTGAATTCTCTGATCTGGGCGCGGGCTTCCGTATTGCGGCGCTCGATTTGGAACTGCGCGGCGCGGGCAATCTGCTGGGCGGGCAGCAGTCCGGTCACATTGACGCCATCGGTTTTGATCTCTACACCACGATGCTGGAACGCACGGTGCAGGAACTGCGCGGCGAAGAGATTGAAGAAGACACCAGCACACAACTAAATCTGGGCGTGGACACGCGCATTCCGGATGATTACATCGCCGATATGAGCCAGCGCCTGCGCACCTACAAACGTATTGCATCGTCGCATTCGGACGATGAGCTTGCCCGCATTCGCGAAGAGATCGCTGATCGTTACGGACGCTTGCCGGAAGCGGTCGAAAACCTGTTTAAATACGCCAGCGCCCGCCGCGAAGCGCAAGGCTTGGGCATTGTTTCGATTGACCGCATAGGCGAGAACCTATCAATCAAACTCGGCGAGAAAGCGAAGATTGATCCTGAAAAATTGATGCGCTTCCTGGCTGAAAACAAAGCCGCGCATTTTTCGCCGACCGGCGTGCTGAAAGTGAAGTTGGAAGGGGTGTCGAAAGATTCTCAGATTTTTGACCTTCTCAGTAATCTATTGGTGAAATTGCGATAAAGGAAACCACCTATCACAAAAGCAAAAAAGCTCGTCGAAGAATGATCTTCGACGAGCTTTTTGCTTTTACAACCGAAGCATTTAGTTTTCGCGTGTGATGATCGTGACATTACTGATCGGTTCAGTTTTCAAATGCATGATTACTGTCGTGACGGATGGTGCGGGCTTCTCGTCGCTGTTCTCATTCGCTGTTTTGCGCTTAATGACCCATTGCAACTTCAGCGCATTGGTATCCGGCGTCACTTTGGCAAACGTCGTCAGCACCGATGGAAAAGTCATCGTTTCGGCGGTGACAGTGGCGACGGTGTCTTCGCCTGCGACCGTTTCGGTCGTGCCGCCATCCGCGTTGCTCAAATACACAAGCGGGATGATCTTGAGCAGATAACCGCCTGCGATCTCGCCGATCAGCGCGCTATCAATGCGGGCACTGGTTTCGTCAACACGCTGAGTGATGGCGACCATTGCCTGATGCGGTTTGACTTCGCCAGCTTTGCCGAAGGTTTGCGTTTTCCACTTAGCGTAAACTTCCAGCGGACGCGGGGAAGCGTCATCGTTACGATTCTGTGCAAGCGCCGTCGCGAAACAGAGCAATAAGCAGCAGAATACCGGCCAGACAATTCCTTTTACCATCTCAATAATCCCCTTTTGAATTTGGGCGAGAGAACGGGTGAATCCTAACGTTTGATCGCAAAATGAGCAAAAGAGGTCTTCTTGCAGCCATCATTGGCACGTCGTACAATCCGCCATCGTTCAACGCTTCAATCATCGAAACAACTGCAACTATGCGAATCGTAACTTTTACGCTTGCCGTTTTCTTGTTGTGCGGCTGGCTGACTGGCTGTCGCCTTTCTTTGCGTTCTACGTCCGCTGAAGATAAATCGCCCGTCATTGTGGAAATCAACGGCAGCGAAGAGCATCAAGCTGCTTTCGATCGTTTCGTCAAAGCTCGCCTCTCCGACCTAACGCAAGACCCACAGAATCAGGCTGACAATGACAAACGGCAGAGCGGCCTGTTCGACGAATTCGTTCAGCGGCAGGTGATCTTGCAAGAGGCGAAAAAGAAGGGGATTGAGCCGACCGACGAAGAGATTCGCAGCGCGCTGGAATCGCAGCATAAACAAACCAGCGACGGCGCGGATCGCAATCCCGCAACGCTGGACAGTGGCGAACGGCGCATTGAAATCTTCAACGACCTGATGGTTCGCAATTTTCACGAAAAGGCCGGGCTTCTCAAGGTCGTAAAGGTCACTCCGCAAGAGATCGAGGAGTACTACAATAAAAATTCGGACCGGTATCAAAGCAAGAACGGTTTTTACGTCCGCGAGATTCGCGTGCAGCAGGATGACGAAGCGCAGAAGCTTTATCGTCAGGCGCTGGCCAAGCCGCAGGATTTTGCCGTTTTGGCCAAAGAGCATTCGGATTCACCAACGGCGGCAGGTGGCGGATTGATGTTGTATGAAGCGCAGCAACTGCCGCCTGTTCTCGCGCAGGCGATCACGCCGCTCAAGGTGGGTTCGATCAGCAAAGTGGTGAAGTCCAACTACGGGTTCCACATCTTCAAGCTCGAACAGCGCGCCGAGCCGTTGACGCTGGACAAAGCCAGGAAAGAGATCGAAGAAACCCTTATGGAAGAGAAGAAGCAGGCGGTCATTGACGAATTCAATAAACGCGCGATTTCCGAAGCCAAAATCAAAATCCACCGCGACAAGCTAGGATTTAACTACGCGGGTAGTCTGCAGGGAAGCTGATTGCTGGCGCTTGATTGCGCAAGCGGAAATGCAGATGGCCGTTCAACCGGCGGCAGCATAAATCTGCTGAAAGGGAAGACAAGCAAATATTATTCACGCCAGACAGCACCCTTTTGTATCGGCGCTTGCGTGAACGTTTCTCAAGGAGAGTCTTTATGAAGTTGATAGCTAGACTGATGGTAGTGGGAATAGCACTGGCGTGTACTGTGATGGGATATGCGCAGACTGCAGAAGAACGACCTGTTGATGAAGTCATCGCACGCGTCAATGCAAGCGTGATTATGCGCTCAACATACGAATCGGCGCAGAAACAGTATCTGGAAGAATTGAAAGGGCAGGGGCTGAAGGCAGAGGAGCTTGAGAAGAAATTCAATGAATTCAAGCCGCGCATCCTGGAAGAGTTGATCAACACTCAGTTATTGGCGCAGCGCGCAAAAGAGCTTTCGATCAATGTCGAGCCGCAGATTAACCAACAACTGCTGCGGATGATGAAAGAGAACAACTGCGAATCGAAGGAATGTCTAGGCCAGAAAATGCGCGAAGCCGGATATGACATCGAAGAGGTTTCGCGAATGTTGGGCGAAAATTTCTCGCGTGAAGCGGTGATCGGGCAGGAGGTCTACCAGAAGATTTATCGCAACATCACGGAAAAAGAAAAGCGCGACGCTTACGAAAAGAACAAGCAGTTCTTTACCGAACCGGGCGAAATCAGCTTGAGCCGCATCTTTATCGCCACCGGGAAAGATCCAAATCAATCACTGTTGCGCGCCAAAGAGATCGTCACGCAGGCCCGCGGCGGCGCGGTTGAGTTTGCGACGCTGGGCGAAAAATTTTCCGAAGACGAACTCTGCAAAAAGCAGCAGTGCAAACTTGGCGCGGCAATCAAGATTTCGGAGCTTGCGCCCGAGGTAAAAACCGCCGTCGAAAACGCGGCGGTTGGCAGTGTTACCGATCCTATCAAGCTGGAAAACGGCTACTACATCTTTCGCGTGGAAGAGCGCAAAGAGCCGAAGGTGCTGCCCTTTGATGACGAAAAAGTGAAGGAAGCCGTTGGGCGTTATGTCGCCGGACAGCAGGCGGATCAGCAAATTGAGATTTATCTGGGTAGGTTGCGCGACGATGCCTTCATTGAAATTGACCCGCGCTTCCAGTTCGAAGGCAGCAAAATAAAATCCGCGCAGATCAAGCGAGTGCCTTATTCCGAAGAGAACGCCAAGACTCGTAAGAAAGCCGAGAAGGAAGAGAAGAAGAAAGCGGAACAGACCAAGAAGGCGACCACCACCACGGGCAAGACAGCGGCCAATGGTAAGCCGTAAGTCAGCCCTGGCAGGCCAGCGGCAGATAGAAAGTAGCCATCCTGAATCACCCTGCTGCTTTCCGTTGGCCGCAATTTTGTTTTGGTAGGTATTATGGAAAAAATCTTTATCCGCGATTTCAGCCCGAATCAAACGGTCAGCACGCCCCTTCTGGTAAAGGTCAAGGAGCTGCGCAGCAAGAAGACCGGCGGCCAATTCGCGCTAATCACATTTGCCGACAAGACCGGCGACATCGCGGGGCAATGGTGGGATAACTTTGAAGACGCGATTGATACCTTCGACAAAGACGACATCGTATTTGTGCGTGGCCTGGTCAATGTATACCGCAACCATCTGCAGCTTTCGATTCACCGCGTGCGCCCATGCCAGCCGCACGAATTCGATCTGACGCATTATTTCCCCACGACGAAATTCGACATTGAGCAGATGTTCGCGGAACTGATGGCCATCATCCGCGAATTCCAAAATCCGTTCCTGCGGCAACTGCTGGAAAACATCTTTGCGGATGCAGAGACGGCGCGGAAGTTCAAGAGGGCGCCCGCGGCCAAGACAATGCACCATCCATATCTAGGCGGTCTGTTGGAACACACGCTGTCGCTGGTCAAACTGGCCAGGAAAGTTGGATCGCATTATGACGGCATTGATCTTGATCTGTTGCAGACAGGAGCGGTGCTGCACGATTTCGGCAAGATTGATGAACTCAGCTACGAACGGGCATTCGGCTACACGAACGACGGGCAAATGATCGGCCATCTGGTGATGGAAACGATGATGGTTCACGACTATATCAAACAGATTCCCGGCTTCCCTGATGTCTTGCGCCGTCACCTGTTGCACATGCTGCTGGCGCACCACGGAAAGCTGGAATATGGCTCGCCGAAATTGCCTTCAACGCCGGAAGCATTGATGCTGGCTTATCTGGATGATCTGGATTCCAAGGTGGAATGCATGCAACGCCTGATTGCTGAACAGCACGCCACGGGCGATTGGACGCGCATGTCGCCGATGTTCGAACGCCCCATCTACCGCGTGCGTACGCTGGAAACAGCCGCAAAAGAGCCAGAAGCAAAACCACAAACTGCGCCAATTACAGAAGACGCTGTCGCTGCTCAATCGGAGCAGAAAAGCGGGATGCCACGAAAACCGGTTGCGCGTCCTAACAACTTTAATACTCCGTTTGAGAGTCTGGCGGGATTGCTCAAAGACGGCGATCAGTAACCGACGAGCTTTCATTAGGGGCTGACGCCCACAACAGTCTTGATTGCTACTGGTTTAATGGAAGCTGTTTGTCGGGCAACCTGCCCTTCCTTCGACAAAGACAGACGAAGCAGGATCGAATATTAGCAGAGGGTTAAATCACATCATGATTTCAGGAATTCTTTTAGCTGCCGGGGAGTCCACGCGGATGTTGCCTGGCTTCAAACCGCTGTTGAAATGGGGCAAGCGCACCGTCATTGGCGAATGCGTTCACCAAATGCGGTTGTCACAACTGGCAGACATCTTCGTCGTGTTGGGCCATCGCGAAGCTGAAATTCGCCCGGTGTTGGCCGGTAGTGCCGTGCAGTTCGCGATTAACGAGGATTACAAAAAAGGCATGCTCAGTTCCGTCAAAACCGGCCTGGGAATGCTGGGGCCGAACAGCGACGCGGTGCTGATTGCGCTGGTGGATCAACCAATGGTCAAAGCTGCGCTGATCAACCAATTGATCACGGCATATGCCGCGGGTGATAAGAGCATTGTCGTTCCCACCTACAACGGCAAGCCGGGCCATCCGATCATCATCAGCATCAAGTACGTGGATGATATTTTGCAGATGGGTGATGATGCGCAAGGCGGTCTGCGCAGCTTTATCAGCGCACACGCAGGCGATTGGCTAGCGGTGCCGGTGGACACGCCAGATGTGCTGGAAGACATTGACCTGCCGGAGCACTACGAACGGTTGAGCAAGCAGGCTCAGCCGCTTTACGCCTATAACAAATGGCATCCGTAAAGAGTCGCTGGCCAAATGAACCACAACAACGCGGATGATCGCTCGACAGCCTCATCTGCGTTTTTCGCCTGCCCCTTCCCGCTTTAATTCCAGCCTAGCCTGCTTTCGCGACCACAGATTTTTTTTCGCACCCTTCAATTTTCCTCTTCCGTTTTTCGCTTACGTCGGTGAGGGGCAAAGTTGGCTGTCATTGAACAGCCTCCCCTCACTTCATCTTTCAGCGAATGTTACGACGTAAAGCTGCGCCGTTCACCGATGCCAACAACCAACTTAGGAGAATGGAAATGAAACTGCGAAAGATTTTTGCGCCAATCCTGCTAATTCTGCCAATCGTGTTTGCCTTGTTCTTTGCCGCCATCGCCCAGGCCGCCACCGTTACGCCTGTGGCCAGTGGGTTGAACGCCGCCATCGGCCAAGCCTACAACGCCGCGGAGAACACGATCTATTTCGTTGAATATACCTCCGGCGAGTTTTCCAAACTTAATTTGACGACGGGCACTGTCACCGTCATCCAGACAGGTTTCGTTGAGCCGGAGAGCGTAGCGCTGCTGCCCGGCTACCACCTGGCTTACATAACTACGCGCGATGGCAAACTCTGGAAATGCGCGACCGGTTCGACGACGCGCACGCTGGTGGCATCTGGACTCGGCGCGCCGCATGCGCTGGTGATTGACCCGATGGCCTTTGTCGCTTACGTGACGGACTTCAGCGGCGGCAATTTATGGAAGGTGAATCTGGGCGGCGGCGCGCACACGGCGATCCTGGCTGGGCTGACCAATCCGCTTGGCTTGTTGTTGAGCGCGGATTACAAAACGGCTTACGTGGCCGAACCGAACCGCATCCTGCAAATTGATCTGACACACCCGGCGCGCATACCGCTCGCCACAGGCCTAACCAATGCCTTCTTTATGGATTGGGCGAACGACGCGCGCACAGCGATCTATTACGTCGAACGTGACCCGGCTAACCGCGTTAGTCTGCTCGACGTGTCAACACGCACTGCCTCGTTCATTGCCAATGTTGCGTGGCGGCCTTCTTCGGTTGTGCGCAGTTCGGACCCGAACGTGATCTATGTGGCCAGCGACAGCGTCATCCAGAAAGTATCGCTGGCAGGCGCGGGCGGCCCCATCATCACGCGCGTCGGCTTTATTCCTTCGACTGAAATTGATTTCCCCACTGGACAGGCGACGACCGATCCAAGCTATTTCTTCCACGTCAAAAATGCTTCGTTCGGCGGGTCAAATCAGGTCATGCTGAACTTCCCTGGCATGCGCAGCTCAGGCGCGACATATTACAAGATTTTGCTGGATGGGGCTGCGGCCAGCGTGCCGGAGACCGCGTCGTGGGTGAACTACAAATGGAATGGAACGACCTTCGTGCCGCAAGCCGTCGCGCCGAATGCTTCGGGCTTTTACCGAGTGCCGGCGGCTGCCGACCTGTGGGCGATCCCCGATCTGGGCTTCGTGCTCAATTCATTGCCCCTCAGCACTGGCCGGCACGTCGTGCGCATCAAGCTCTATAACTTCTTCTCACTGCCTCTCTCAGGCGATGCGGAAGACGACAAGGTCGCTTTGCTGATTGATAATGACCCGCCCGTCGTCAGCATCAACCGGATCGAGCACGACGGTAGCGTGCTGGACGAATGCGCGCTGGTCACCAGCGGCTCGGCCAACTTCACCATCACCTTCAGCGCCTACGACCGTCAGAGCCATCTCTACAGCTACGCGCTGACCGATGGCTGGGGCCATAACCATTCGTACCAAGTGGTCGAAGATAATTACATCGGCGTGCACGACGCATCACCCACGTGGTTCGGCGTCAATCCGCGCGTGGTGTTGCACGACCTGAACAACACCTGCACCAAGTGCGCGCATGCCTTCACGGTCAGCGCCACCAGCAACACGACCGACGGTTATAACTACATTCACCATGTTCAGTTTTCTGAACACTTGGCCATCTTCGTGCCCGGTATGTGCCATTGAGCTTTTGCGATCAGCCAAACAAAGATCGGGCGGCGGAAGAATTCTTTCGCCGCCCGATCTTTGTTTGGTGGTAGCTTTTTGATCGTCCGCTTTCCCCGCTATACTCGACAGCGATGAAATTCGACTGGTACAGGATAAAGGCCGAAAGCAATCCCAAAGATCACGGCGTTTCATTCGAGGAAGCGGCGACGGTGTTTGATGATCCATCGCACCGGATGTTCTTCATTCATTCGACGAGACGCGCTTTGCTGCCATCGGAACATCAACGCAAAATCGGTTGTTGGTCGTGGTTTTTACCGAACGCGGCGACATGATTCGCATAATCACGGCGCGAGAAGTCACGCCAAAGGAAAGAAGACACTATGAGTCACACGATTACTATTCTTGAAGGCGAGTGCGACCGGACTGAGACCGGCGCT